>NZ_JASJFG010000486.1:0-3897 GCF_030065375.1 Microcystis sp. M49636_WE2
ACCAGTGCGCGGCCATGAATTCCATCGCTCCCAATTAAGCGGGGTGAGCGACGCACCGATTTATCAACTGCAAGCATTCCCCAAAAGTGCTATCAATGCCGAAGGGTGGCAAGGTAAGAATCTGCACGCTTCCTATCTCCATCTACATTTTGGAGGCCAACTGAGCCTGCCGAAAAAATTTTTAGCTGCCGGCCTTGATTTTTTCCGCACAGCTGCGTTAAGCTAATTGCAGATAAATTCAATAATTAATCCGTTCAGGGATACAGGAGGTGATGTCGATGGTAGAAAGTAGTAAAAGCATGGGTCTCTTAATCGACAATAGCCGGCTGTGCGCCGGGGCTGTTCTCTAGACCCCCACGTCTAAACAAGATTTAGACTAGCTGGAGTTCCTTCCGGCAGTCTGGTGTCGATTCCGATGACCCGCTACACCGCCCTTACCGAGCAATTGGTAAGGGCGGATAGTTTTTGGGGGTTTCCCGTCATCTGAGAACCCCAGAACCAGAAGTAATACTAAATCCGTTGAGTATAGGCTAGTTATGAGGAGAGGCACTCATGCAAAAGAGGGAATAGATAATCAGTTTTTAATAACCGGATTTAGTATAGTGCCAATTTTGTCCTAAGTGAGCCTTTCTTCACTTTAACTCTACGGGCGCAAACTAACCCAGCGCCGCTTCTGGTTTGGGGACACCGTTTTAACGCCATTGACCGAGATAATATCATTGGCTAAATTGTCCGCCATCATGGGAATTAATCGATTTATATTATTTTTATAAGCTTTTATCCAGAATTGAGAGAGTTTCTCTCTCGCCTCCTCATTGACGTAGATAGTTTTATCTGGCATAATCAATACCATTGCCACATCACCGGAGTTTTCCGTGACGGCAAAGACAAACTGATCACGGTCGGACTTGAGACCTTCGTACCAGTAGTCTATGTGTTCTTCTAATTCGTATTCATAGAGAGCGCGTTCCATCTTGCCATCTTCTAGCAAGGCTTTACGCAGTGTATTGGCTATCTTTCTTTGTTTCATGGTCTTGTACCTGTTTTTGTGGGCGTTAAGTTTTGCTGATTAGGCATCACTCCATATTTAACAGTGCCACTATAGAAATTATCAATTAATCTGACAACAACCCAGTCCAGTCGTCGTTATCAAAATCAGAGAACCTTGCCCGACTCGTCTAGATGAGCCTGTTATTTGAGCTTAAGTTTCCTCTCCGTAAGGATTCTAACCTACTTGAGTTTTTGTTTAAGTGCCGTTAGTATCTAGAGGGTGGCGGTTCTTCTCGACTTTGTATGATAATTTTTGCTTATAGAATCGTCAAATGATTATCGGGCAGAACTTTTAGGGCTATTTTGTTGAAGTAACTATCAGTATAGGCCTGGTTTCCACACAGAAACCAGAAGAGCCTAGTGGCCACTTTGTCAACCGGTCAAGGGAAAAAAAATGAGATCGCATCTTTCCCTAAGCAATTAAATCGTGTATAATAACGGAAGAATAGCAAGGCTATATGCGTCATCAAACTGTGTAGTCAACCTATAAGGTGTGAGGAAAAAACCATCATGTTAAGAATGTTCTGGAGATCATTGCTGGTTAGCCCAGCGATTTTAGGAGCTACCCTGGTAGCTTCCGCTAATGCTAGTAGCTTCGATCCCGCCAAATCTACCAGTGTTTCTACCGAATTTAACAGTCTAGAAATCGCTCAAGTTCAGGACAACGGTGCAGGAACTGGCGAATTACTCAATCAGATCGAACAGTACGGTAACGAAGGTCAAGTTGCACCCGTACAGGGCAACAGCATCGATCAAGTCACCAGCGTTAACCAACTGCGGGATGTTTCCCCCACCGCTTGGGCCTATGAGGCCTTAAGAAGTCTTGTGGAGCGCTATGGTTGTATTGTTGGTTATCCCGATCGCACCTTCCGCGGCGACCGAGCCTTAACCCGTTGGGAGTTTGCGGCTGGTTTAAACGCTTGCTTAAACGTGATGGAACGTTTAATTCAAGATGGTGTCAACGTCCTCAAGGAAGACTTAGACGCTCTCAAGCGCTTGATGGATGAGTTCCAAGCCGAGTTAGCAGCTTTAGGAGCTAGAGTTGACAACTTAGAAGGACGGGTGTCTTTCCTCGAAAATAATCAATTCTCCACCACCACCAAATTAGCTGGGGAAGTTATCTTCGCCGTTACCGATACGGTCGGTGCCGGTAGCCCCGCCTCCCAGGCCGCCATGCAATACCGCGCTCGTTTGCTGTTAAACACGAGCTTCACCGGTCAGGACGTGCTGAAAACCCGTTTAGCGGCGGGTAGTGCCACTCCCTTTGGATTTGATTACAAATCGACCACCACACTGCAAAATGGTGATCCCGCTTCCGTCAGATTCGATAACCTGCAAAGCCCTTCCCTATTCCAAACTTGGACAGCCGCCGGTAACGGTAGCGATGTGGTTCTCGACTGGTTGGCCTACTATACCCCGATTGACTTAGGTTATTTTGGTCGCTTCAACACCTACGTCGCCGCTTGGGGCGGTATTTGGAATGACTTCGTTCCCACCACTAACCCCTTCTTTGAAGACTTCGACGGTGGTAATGGTGCGCTTTCGACCTTCGCTTCCGAAAACCCCATCTACCGTATCGGTGGTGGTTCTGGGGCCGGTGTTAGCCTACAGTTAGGCTTCCTCCAAAGCATTGTCGGTCCGACCTCCCTATCTTTGGGTTACTTAGCCGGTGGTGCTACTTCCCCTGCTGATCCCAACCCGGGCAACGGTCTCTTTAACGGGGACTACGCAGCTTTAGCACAGATTAACGCTAACCTCTTTAACTTCCTCAACGTTGGCTTTACCTACGTTAACGCTTACCAAAGTGCTGACACCGCTATCTTCGGTAACGGTGGTACTCGTGGTGTGACGGGGACTTCCGCGGCTAACCTTTCCCAAACTCAGTTAAACACCCTGCTCAACGTCAACGGCAGAAATCCTAACAGAGTAACCCTACAGGATAAGGTTGGTTTCTTCAACTTCGATGCCAAAGTATCCAATAGCTACGGTTTAACCGGTGCAGTGGATATTGGTTTCGCCAGCTTGAGTGCCTTCGGTTCCTACTCCACCGTGCGTTTACTCGGTCTCGGTGATGCGGAAGTGTGGACCTACGGTGCTGGTATTGCCTTCCCCGACTTAGGTAAAGAAGGAAATATCCTAGGTCTGTTTGCTGGTGCGCAGCCCTACATCGGTAACTTAAGCTTCCGGGAAATGGGTCTAAAAGTATCTAACATCGTTCCCTACCACGTTGAATTGTTCTACAAGTACCAAGTCACCGACAATATTTCTATCACCCCCGGTGTCATCTGGATTTCTGCACCTGAACAGTTCAAAGGTACTGGTAACGAGTGGATTGGCACTCTCCGCGGAACCTTTACCTTCTAGGATTTCCTAAATTAAACCCGAAACCCCACCCATGGTGGGGTTTTGTTTTAGGGAAATAAACGCTGATATTCTATCTGGATACAAGCATCCATAATCACATTTAAACCTGCCTCGATCGCTTTTTTTTCCGCAACTGGGTGATAAATTTTCAATTGTGTCCAAAGAGTAGCAGCCTGAATAGCAATAGCTGACTCGACAATTTCGGGCAGATAATCAGGATGACGAAAAACGTTAACAATATCCACAGGTTCGGGGATAGCCTCTAGAGAAGGATAGCAGCTTTGACCGTCAATTTGCTTGACCATCGGATTGACCGGATAGACTCGATAACCCACCGCTTGCAGGAATTTGGCCACCTGATAGCTGGCGCGGCTCGATTTCTCGGAATGCCCGACCACTGCGATAATTTTACTATTGCTGAAGATGGTTTTGAGCGCACCATCGTCTCCTTTAATATTCGGCATTGTCCCACCTATCTTAGAA
>NZ_JASJFG010000012.1:0-12244 GCF_030065375.1 Microcystis sp. M49636_WE2
ATCTTTTTCGCGAATATGATTGGAACCCGTGCCGAAACTTTCCTCCCCGCAAAGGGTTGCTTTCCCCGCATCTAACAAATTACCGAAGAATTTCCAACCGGTGGGAGTTTCATAACAGTCAATTCCCAGTTTAGCCGCTACGCGATCGGCCGCCGCACTGGTGGGCATCGATCGCGCCACTCCCGTGATACCATTTTGATACCCTGGTACTAGATGAGCATTGGCAGTTAGTACCGCTAAACTATCACTGGGGGTGACAAAAAAATTCCGACCGAGGATCATATTGCGATCGCCATCTCCATCGGAAGCGGCCCCAAAATCCGGGGCCTCTTGACCGAAGAGAATTTCTACCAGATCATGGGCATAGACTAGGTTAGGATCGGGATGACCACCACCAAAATCCTCTAGGGGAATACCATTTAACACTGTACCCTTGGGCGCACCTAAACGCTGTTCAAATAGAGCATAAGCGTAGGGACCGGTTACCGCATGGAGAGAATCCATGCACATTTTAAACTTACCAGAAGTGAGTAGGGCCTCAATGCGATCGAAATCAAAAATCTTTTCCATCATTTTGACGTAGGGAGTAACCGCATCGATCACTTCCACATCCATAGTTCCCAGTTTAAAGGAACCGGGGCGATCAAGATTAATATCGGCCCCTAAGAGGATTTTATAACTGCTAATCACCTTCGTCTCGGCATAAATTGCATCGGTGATATTTTCCGGGGCCGGTCCGCCGTTAGTAATATTGTACTTAATGCCAAAATCCCCCTCTGGACCGCCGGGGTTATGACTAGCGGAGAGAACAATACCGCCAAAAGCGTTATTTTCGCGAATTAACCCAGAAATAGCGGGAGTGGAGACAATACCATCGGTTCCCACGAGGATTCTACCGATACCGTTAGCGGCGGCGATTTTCAGGATAGTTTGAATAGCTTGACGGTTATAATAACGACCATCTCCACCGACGACTAGGGTTTGACCCTCGATACCGTCTAAAGTATTGAAGATAGCTTGAATAAAATTTTCCAGATAATGGGGTTGTTGAAAAACGGGAACGGATTTTCGCAATCCAGAAGTCCCCGGTTTCTGGTCACTAAAGGGTTTTGTGGCAACGGTTTCAATCGTCATAGTCTTTTCTCGATGGGCTGACGCAATTGTAAACTTAAGTATATAGCAGTAGGTTGACAGCCAAGAAATCGGGTAAGAAAGACAACGGTTCTATTGGGTTTGGTGAGTGAGTGGAAGGAACCACTCCAGACACAAAGGACACAGAGATCGATCGCTCCTATATAATTTAAACTGGTCGCAACGCGCTCGCTACGCGAGATCACACAAAGAATAAGAGAGCTAATCTAAGGATAGGGGGTTAAGATGGGTCTTAGCCGATAAATTAACCAGATTTGGGGGTATAAACCCCCAATAATAACCAATTTTAGCTATATCGCTTAATCGGCCCCTTCAATCGGTGCAAATCCCTGACGTTGAATATTCTCGCTGATGTGACGAGGTTCGAGGAATTGCAGCAGATAATCGGGACCCCCTGCTTTGGAACCTACCCCCGACATCTTGAAACCCCCGAAGGGTTGACGGGAGACAATCGCACCGGTGATTCCCCGGTTAATATAGAGGTTTCCTACTTCAAATTCCTGCGTAGCTCGGTTAATATGGGCAGGAGTGCGAGAATATAAGCCACCGGTTAGAGCATAGTCGGTTCCGTTAGCTACGGCTAAAGCTTGCTCAAAAT
Source organism: Microcystis sp. M49636_WE2 (assembly GCF_030065375.1). Lineage (NCBI taxonomy): Bacteria > Bacillati > Cyanobacteriota > Cyanophyceae > Chroococcales > Microcystaceae > Microcystis > Microcystis sp. M49636_WE2. The sequence continues at coordinate 1,751 of NZ_JASJFG010000012.1, forward strand.
TGCTCACTTTGATAATCGCCACCACCGGACCAAAAATTTCCTCCATCGCTATTACCGCATCGGGGGGAACATTTTTAAAGACGGTGGGACTGACGAAGTAACCCACTTCTGGAATTGGCATCTCTAGGGCCAATTCTGCCTCTTTTTTACCAGTTTCGATATATTCCCGAATTCTTGCTTGAGCTTTCTCGTCGATAACCGGTCCTACTTCCGTACTCGGTAAATCCGTCGGCCCGATATTGAGGGACTTGGTAGCCTCGACAAAGCGATCAACAAAGCTATCATAGACGCTTTCCAGAACGATTATCCGCGAACAGGCCGAACATTTCTGGCCGGTGTAGCCAAAAGCGGACTTAACCGCACCGACAACGGCCTGATCTAAATCGGCACTCTCATCGACAATTAGGGCATTTTTGCCGCCCATTTCGGCGATAACTCGTTTTAGGTGTTTTTGACCCTTTTGCACGATAGAGGCATCTGTATAGATGCGACAGCCCACTTCTCGTGAACCGGTGAAGGCGATTAGGTGAACATCGGGATGGCTAACTAAATGCGCCCCCACTTGCGAACCTTTACCCGGGATATATTGGAAGACTCCGGCAGGAATACCCGCTTCTAGGAGAATCTCGGCAAATTTCGCCGTAATCACCGAGGAAGTCTCGGCGGGTTTCAATAGCGTACAGTTACCTGCTACTAAAGCCGCTACTGTCATCCCCACCGCAATGGCTAGGGGGAAATTCCAGGGAGAAATCACTAAAGCAATACCCCGGGGTTGGTAGGAATAACGATTATTCTCACCTGCTACGTCGAAATTATGCCCTAAATCCAGTCTTTCCATCTCGGAGGCGTAATAACGGCAAAAATCGATCGCTTCTGACACTTCCGGATCCGCCTGTTGGATAACTTTGCCCACTTCCAAACAAATCCAGGCCGATAACTCGTGTCGTCGCGCTTCCATCAAATCCGCCGCTTTTCGCAGTATTTCGGCTCTTTTTGCCACTGGAGTGCGTTTCCAAGCGGGAAAAGCCTGTTTCGCCGCTATGATCGCTTTTTCTGCCTGTTCCACCTCAATTAAGCCTACTTTCCCCACTATTTCCTGTGGGTTACAGGGATTAACGGAATTAATTTGAACATTGGTGGCAACGTATTCGCCGTTAATTAGGGGTAAATAGGTTTTACCGAGGGAATTTTTGACAAAAGTAAGGGCTTGACTCGCTTTATTTCGTAATTGCTCGTTAGCATAATCTGTATCGGCGGCATTAGGAAAACCGGCGATAATCGGGTTATCCTGGCCTAAAACCCGGGGGGCTGCGATTAAATCTTCCACGGGACGATCCTCCAAATTTTGCCTTAGGAAGGAACTATTAGCGGTATTTTCTAATAAACGGCGGATTAGGTAGGCCATACCGGGTAAGAGTTGTCCGTAGGGGGAATAAACCCGCACCCGATGACCCCGCTTCACTAACGCTTTGGCTAATTGGTCGCCCATGCCGTACAATACCTGCATTTCAAAGCGACGACGGGGAATTTCTAAACTTTCTGCGATCGCACAGGCCAAGGCTTGCGATCGCACGTTATGACTACCGATGGCGGCGTATAAATATTGATGATTTTCCAATAATAACCGCGTCATACGTTCATAATTGGCATCGGTGGCCGATTTTTCGTTATATACCGGCTGTGGCCAATGATTTTGCCGAGATTTAATCGTTTCCTGATCCCAGTAAGCGCCTTTGACTAGCCGGACAGTCAGGGGATAACCGCGCTTTTTGGCCCAATTAATTAAATCTTGTAAATCTTGGGCAGAATCTCTTAAATATGCCTGTAGGGTGATGCCAATATCGGTACGACTGCGAAATTCTTCTTCTAGGAGTAATTCTTTCAGGATAGCCAGGGTGAGGTTTTTATAAACGTACTGTTCCATATCAAAATGGACTGCCACCCCTAACTCCTGAGCGCGTCGCAATAGTAGGCGAATGCGATCGCAAACTTTCTCTTTACTACCAATCGGATCCATGGGATCAAACTGAGAATAAAAGGCAGTTAGCTTGACAGAAACCTGCACTTGTGGTAGTAACTCGCCATCTGCTTCATCAATTTGGCTAACTTTATTCCATTTGGTCGCTTCTTGAGCCAAATGGGTCATTAAATCCAGATAACTTTGTAGATAAACTTGGGTTTCCGCTTCAGTAATTACCGCTTCACCGAGGAGATCTATGGTAAAAGCCATTTTTTCCTTCCGCAGACGGGTGACAGTGCGAGTAATTTGCTCTAGGTCTTCCCCGGCGATATACTTACGAGCTAAGGTTTCTACGGATTTACTGATCAGACTGGCGGCCGTTTGAGCGGGTAGGGAGTTAGGATCACTAAAGTTGAGGATACTTTTCAGCGCACTGGGCAGTTCTACGGAAGCATCACCGAGGTATTGTTGGAGATGATTAGCGATCTCGGCATTACTGCGTAAAGCGGGTAAACAGTCAATAAAACGGAATAATTGTACTCGTAAATTGGGGTTAGACATTGCCCAATCGAGTAATTTATCATCCCAACGCATTTGATCCTGTAAAGCAGACCAAAGACCTTTTTTTTCCCGAGTTTCGGCTAAAAGTTGTCTAGCGATCTCTTGGGTTTTGGTTTCGTAGTTTTGAGTTGATTCGATTTGGATAACCACGGCGATTCAAGTAAAAAAATTATCAACGGGATTCAGCTTTCAGCAAGCTACCGTCAGCCTTCAGCCTAAAATTCAGTTTTTGAGCTTTTTCAGCTGATTGCCGCTCTTAATGGGTCTTTTCTCTGGTTTATATTCTTACCGAAGGACTAATCAAAGCTAATAGCTGATCGCTTTTGCTGAACACTCTATTGTACTCGATCAAGCGGGGAGAGGGAATTATGAATTATGAATTATGAATTATGAATTAGGAAATGGGGAGAATAAATAAAAATAATCTCCTGACTTCAAAGAGGGTGTGGGGTGTGGGGTGTGGGGTGTGGGGTGTAGGGTGTGGGGTGTGGGGTGTGGGGTGTAGGGAGAATAAATAAAAATAATCTCCTGACTACTGATTACTGATTACTGATTACTGATCACTGATTACTGATACCCGATAGTCCTTGTGTATTGTCGAAGCGTTTACCTATAATAACTTTAAAAAGATTTTCGGGATCATCGGTAGCCCTATGGCAAAAATTGAAACGAGAACAGAACCCATGGTTTTAAACATGGGACCCCATCACCCTTCGATGCACGGAGTTTTGCGCTTAATCGTCACCCTTGACGGGGAAGACGTGATTGACTGTGAACCCGTAATCGGTTATCTTCATCGGGGCATGGAAAAAATTGCCGAAAATCGCACCAATGTCATGTACGTTCCCTACGTTAGTCGTTGGGATTACGCCGCAGGGATGTTTAACGAGGCGATTACAGTCAATGCTCCCGAAAAATTAGCCGATATCGCCGTTCCCAAACGAGCGCAATATATCCGGGTGATTATGTTGGAACTCAACCGCATCGCTAACCATTTACTCTGGTTAGGCCCCTTTATGGCGGATGTAGGCGCACAAACTCCCTTTTTCTACATTTTCCGGGAACGGGAGATGATTTATGACCTCTGGGAAGCTGCCACGGGAATGCGGTTAATTAATAATAATTATTTCCGTATTGGTGGTGTGGCGGTGGATTTACCCTACGGATGGGTGGATAAGTGCGAGGATTTCTGTGACTATTTTGACCCCAAAGTGGACGAATACGAGAAATTAATCACTAATAACCCGATTTTCCGCCGTCGTATTGAAGGGATAGGCTGCATTACCAGAGACGAAGCGATTAACTGGGGTTTATCCGGTCCGATGTTGCGCGCTTCCGGGGTGAAATGGGATTTAAGAAAAGTTGACCATTACGAGTGTTACGACGATTTTGACTGGGAAGTGCATTGGGAAACCGCCGGCGATTGTTTTGCTCGTTATCTGGTGCGGATTCGGGAAATGCGCGAATCGGTGAAAATTATCCGGCAAGCACTGAAAGGTTTACCCGGTGGTCCCTACGAAAATCTGGAAGCAAAACGGATGGCAGAAGGGAAAAAATCAGCTTGGAATGATTTTGACTATCAATATATCGCCAAAAAAGTCGCCCCCACTTTTAAGATTCCTAAAGGTGAACATTATGTGCGCTTGGAAAGTGGTAAAGGCGAATTAGGTATCTTTATCGTCGGGAATGATGATGTTTTCCCTTGGCGTTGGAAAATTCGGGCCGCCGATTTTAATAATCTTCAAATTCTGCCCCATATCCTCAAAGGGGTAAAAGTTGCCGATATTATGGCGATTTTAGGCAGTATTGATATTATTATGGGGTCAGTTGATCGCTAAATCTCTTTCAGGGTGGGTTATCTTAACTAACTCACCCCCGTTTTGGCCCAGTGTCATGAAAAAAGCACATCGGCCTTTATTTCAGGTAATGTGCTTCAATCCCTAGTATTTATCTTCTCTAGTGGGGGTGAGTGTTTTTCCCCGCTTCCAATTGAACCTCAGTCATAGGGGGAAGAATCTCGCTTTGGGGAATCTTTAACTCTCCCACCTGAACACCCAAACTAGCCAAAGCAGTTAAAGTGGTGATGATGCGGCAAATCACGTCAATGTCCGCTTTATGTTTTTTCCAGAAATTCATAGATTTTGCTCCTGTTGCCTTATAGCTTGTTTTTTGAGGACAAGTTGATTAAAATGCTTTAAGCAAATGCTGGCAAAAGGGGATCAAAAAGTGGATCAGATGGTAGATTGACGTTTGACGAGATTTATGTTAAGGTCTGGCGAAATCAGATTATCGGATGAAGATGTAGAAACCCTTCGTAAGGCTAAAGATGCTTATAAGGGAAACTATTCTTGTGCTTCGGAGAAAATAGAGAAAATATTAATAGAAGCAAGTCGATGGTTACTTGAGGCATTTCTCGAAGAATACCGTAGTCGAACAAAAACTTCCAGTTATACCATTCCATTAAATGTCTTGAAAGATTGGATGACAGAATCTCAGCCACAATCTGGAACAACTAAAGAGGTTTTAAAACCAAAGGGGAAGAAATTGTACTTACAAAATGAATCTGATTTTAAAGGATTTGAAAATAAGAAGAAAAGGGAGTACATTACTCAAAATAAAATAAATACACCGAGAATTGAAGATATTAATGATAATTCAATTCATTTAACCTTTGATGAGGTTCTGAATTTTTTATTAGATTCGTCTATTTTAAAGGTAATTGGCATATCTGGAGATAGTTTGCGGTTTTGTACTGAAAAAAAATATGGACTAGGAAAAAAAGGGCAAAGAACCGCTAAACAATCTTATATTGTTCAAGCTTATTGCGAAGTATTACGACGAGATTTTGAAAGCTTACAATGTTGTCAAAATCATCATCAAAACCTAAAAAATCAACGAACAAATAATGGGAAGATTTATGATATTTTAACAGAATTTAATTACACTAATCTAGTAAAATTTACCAGTTCAATAGCTGCTAAACCTTTACGAGAAGGAAGTATTTATATTCCCCCTTGTCCTCATACATATCGTTTTTGGTGTTTACATCGTTTACACAAACAACTCTTTATCACTAATAATTTGAACGTTAAACATATTGTTTTTAAATTTCAAGGAGATGGTCAGGAAGAATGGGATAGCTATAGTCTTCATGAACATTTTTTAAATAATTCTGGAGGAATTAAAAATTTAAAGACTAATAATTTTTGTTTGATTTTTGAAGGAATTGATTGTGCAGACTTTTCCCGTTTAAAAGACATTGATTCATTTTGGCAAAACTTAATTACCAACGCTCGTAAAATACAAAATAGTCCCATTCTGGGCTTTTTATTAATGATTTGGTTAGATTATGGAAAAAGTAATGATTGGAGAGATAAGGACAAATTATCAGAATTTCCTATTCACCGCTTACAGATTGACTCTTGCTTTGAACAACGGTCTTTTCAGGAAATTATTCCTACTTTTGCTCAACAACTTCAGTTAGGTTGTGACTTACAGGATGAAACCACAGACTTATTTAAATCTACCTTGCAGCAATTATGGGAAAATAGCAAGCACGGCAACATAGAAGACACACTGAAAGCTTTTTATCAACAATTTCAAGGACAATTATCGAGGGAAAATAGATGGCTAAACTATCCTTAACCTACAGGGGAAAAATTCAACCCAAATCGGATCTTTATTATGAACCGATTCAACAGAAAATTTATCCCTATGACGCAGGTGATGAGTTAATAGAAGTTGTTAACTTGGCTATTGAATTGGGAATGCCTTTGTTACTAGAAGGTGAGCCGGGATGTGGCAAAAGTCGTCTAGCTCATGCCTTAGTTCATGAATTTAATAATGGTCAGCAAAGTGGTTCTATAAAATATTATGAGTGGATAGTTCAATCTACAAGTAAAGCGGAAGATAGTCTCTATCAATATGATTATATTGGTCGTTTACAAGCTGCTCAAATTAGCGGAATTTTAAGCCAAAAAGAAATAGAAGAATCTTCTTCTGAGCAAAAAAATCCAGCTACTTCAAAGCAAAAAAATCCAGCTACTTCAAAAGATTGGGTTGATTTACAACCCTTGGGTAAAGCATTTAAACAAAGTAAAGATAAGCAAGAACAATCGGTAGTATTAATTGATGAAATAGATAAAGCAGATCGAGATTTTCCTAATGATTTACTTTTAGCCATTGAATCTCGTCGTTTTTTCATTAAAGAAACAGGAGAACCAATTGAAGCAGATGATCAAGCTTTTCCTCTGATTATAATTACCAGTAATCAAGAAAAAAACTTACCCAATGCTTTTCTGAGACGTTGCATTTATCACTATATTGAGCTACCCAACCAAGAAAGATTAAGAAAAATATTAACCGAACGGTTTACCGACGCTGAACAAGAGGTTATCATCAAAGCAGTGGACCGTTTTCTGGAAGTGAGAACATCACAAGACGAGACTAAATCTGAAGGAGAAAAAAAAGTTAGCACCAGTGAATTAATAGCCTGGTTTAAATCGTTGCTCAAGTACAAATCTGAAGAAATTATCGCCAAATTAAACGAGGACAAATTACCCCACGCTAGTGTTTTACTAAAAAGCCGTACCGATTTACAAGATTATGGAACAAGAGGTTAAAAAAGCCAATGACATCCCCCCTACTTGACCTATTTTATCAACTCAGAGACGAACAAGGATTTCTGCTGTCTATTGAACAATATTATCGGGTGGAAAATTACCTGATTCAAAAACTCGCCAATGATTCTGATATTGCTATTCAAGAAAATCCCAACTTAGAGAATCCTAAAATTAAACTTCTTTGTCAAGCTTTATGGGTTAAATCCCCGAAAGAAAAAGAAAAGTTTGATCAGGCCTGGACAGAGATGCTACAATTCCAACCAGAAATAAATATAGAAATAGCCCAAAAAACACCTATTCGTCATTCAGAAGAATCGATTAGCAAAATCATAAACCCGATGGATGATAGGGAATCTCCCTCATTAGAAATTACTCCTTCTGGGGATACACCAATAGCACCGGAGACTTCATTTCCACAAATTGCCACAGCTATTGAAAAGCGAAAAAAAATCACCTCCTTAGATAATCCTGATTATTATCCTATTGGCATCGCTAAGTTACAAGAAAGTTGGCAGCAACTGCGTCCATTACCCCTAGAAAGTCCTCGACAAACTTGGGATCTAAAAGCCACGGTGATGGCAACGGCTAAACGAGGTTTTTTTGATCAAATAATTTACCAAAAGAAACAACTTTATCGCCGAGAAATTATAATTTTTATTGATTGTTCTGACTCGATGATTCCCTTTGCAGGATTTGGTCGAATAATGAAGCAAACTTGGGCAAATGTTCCCCATTTTTACTTTGATAATCTGATTAGAGACGAGGTTTTACGACAAGAAAACGGTTGGGAAAGTCAATCTTTAACCAAAGTTCTCTCTAACTATTCTCCGGAAGTAACCAGTTGTCTAATTCTTAGTGATGCGGGTGCCGCTAGAAAACGTTATGTAGAAGAGCGCTTGAGCGCAACAGAAACCCTTATCCGACGATTTAGCCGAAGATTTAGCCGAGTTGCATGGTTAAACCCCTTACCCTATCATCGATGGTATGGGACAACTGCGATCGATATTGCTGATTTAGCTGAAGATATACCCAATTTTTCCATGTTTGAACTAACCACAGAGGACTGGGAAAACTTGATAACATGGCTAAAAGAAGAAGCTATCCCACCCCGTCATTTATTTAATCCTAATCAATTTCAACAAGGGGATAATTGGGATGAGGATGAAGATTTTTTTAGCGCAGAAAGCCGTTTAAGATTATTTGAAAAAGAAAACGAACCAAACACCAGAGAACTAGCGAAACGAGCGGCATTTCCCCTTAGTTTATCCCCTAATTTACTTTATTATCTGCGTCAACATCAAGATAAAAATAATCAAGCTCCTTGGTATGCGATCGCTGATATTTTACTCTCCAGTTTAGTCCGCAAAATAGATCGAGAACTCTATGAAATGTCTCCCGATGTTCGTAAACTATTATTAGAAAAATTAACCCCAGAGGAACTCAAATCTCTGCCCTATCAGTTACAAACCTATATTCAGGAACAAATCGGTGATTATTGCTCAAAATCGGTTTATTGGCAAAATCAACAATGGTTAGCTCTTGCCTACCTAAAACCCAGTCAAGCAGTCAACGAAATCAAACAGGTACTAGCAGAAGCTATCAAAAATAATAACCGAGTGCGTCTTGTGAGATTGACAGCTTTATTAGAAAATCTATCGGCTGCTTTAGCCGATTATGAACCCTTATTATTGCTTAATAAAACGATTGCCGCCTATTCTAGAGGGGATTTAAACCACGTTGGCAATGTCCTTCAACTTTCCCCAGAAGACGAAGGAACCCGACAAAAACGTTTAATAGACGAAGTAGCCGCTATTGTTCCCTACAATGAAAACCTTTTCCTTTTTACCGCAGAAACGGTATTGGTTGATAGAGAAGGTCAAGTTATCGAGAGAAAACCTGTTAAAGCCTATTTTTACGATGAAAACCTTGCGGAAGTTGGCAACCGGAAAGAAGCTCAAAACTATATCCGCATGATGTATATTCCCCAAGGAGAATTCTGGATGGGAACCGAAGACGAGGAAATTGCAAGACTGCTGAAAAAATTTGGTTGGGATGGATTTAGACGAGAAAAACCCCCACACCCAGTAACCGTTTCCTCTTTCTACATGGGGCGTTATCCCATCACCCAAGCTCAGTGGCAAGCTATCGCCGCAACCGCTAAAATAGACATCGACCTAGAGACAAACCCTTCTCACTTTAAAGGGGATGAGCTACCCGTAGAAAGAGTCAACTGGTATCAAGCAACGGAATTCTGTAAACGACTATCAAGGGAAACAAAACGGGAGTATCGGCTACCGAGTGAGGCAGAATGGGAATATGCCTGTAGAGCGGGGACAACAACCGCCTTTCACTTTGGGGAAACGATAACGGCAGATTTAGCTAACTATCGAGCTACTGGTACTAAAACTTATGCCGATGAACCCAAAGGAAAATATCGACGTAAAACAACCCCAGTGGGCTATTTTCAGGTAGCTAATGCCTTCGGGTTGTACGATATGCACGGAAACGTTTGGGAATGGTGTGCCGATACCTGGCACGATAATTATGATGGCGCACCGACGGATGGCAGTGCTTGGATAGAAAATGGGAATGATAATCGTTCTCCATTGCGGGGCGGTTCTTGGTTCGACGATCCACTTGGCTGCCGTTCCGCTTTCCGCGACGACGACGACCGCCGCGACGACGACGACTTCTGCCTCGGTTTTCGGGTGGTGTGCGGTGCTGGGGAGACCCTGTAACCCTTTTTCTCTTTTTTTCCCTTTTTACCCTCATTCCCTTTTCTGGAATTTTTTGGGGCAAGCTATAGAACAAGTGTATTAGTTTAGGAGTTAGGGACTTGCGTGGGAATAATATCCCAATCGATCGGAGGGCGCAAGCTTTGCGCCCCTACAGTAACGGATTTTGTCCACAATGTAGGGGCGAACTGCGTTCGCCCAAAAGGTACATTATCAAAGCGCAAGTCCCTTATACTAAATCTGGTTATTAAAAACCGATTATTTATTCCCCTTTTTCCCTTTTGCCTCTTGCATGAGTGCCTGTCTTCATAAGTAGCCTATACTCAAAGGATTTAGGATTATCACCCAGATAAAACATCCTATAATGAAAGGACAAGAAAAATTAGTCCAAGAAACCCTTAGCCAACCTGATGAAATTCGACGTAGCCGCAGTGACCCTAATGTTTATCTTTTTTATAAACTTCAACGACCAAAACGTTGGCTCTGTGCCATTATCCGAAAACTCAATGGTGATGGCTTCCTAATTACCACTTATCCCACCGATGCAATTAAAGAAGGGGAAATTTTATGGCAGAAGTAAACGTTTATTATGATCCGATGGGCAATACCTTAACCG
>NZ_JASJFG010001096.1:0-4683 GCF_030065375.1 Microcystis sp. M49636_WE2
ATGCTTTAGTCGAGTCAGAAAACCCCGAACTTCCCAGATTTAACTATCAAGTCTGGCTATTGCTTTCCCTCTCCCTCGCTCCTTTCTTACTCTTGCCTTTACACTCCTAAAAATGACCCTAGAAGTTGGACAAAAAGCCCCCGAATTTGCCACCCCAAACCAAAGAGGCGAAATTAGTAAATTAGCAGATTTTGCCGGTCAATGGTTGGTCTTATATTTTTATCCCAAAGATAACACTCCGGGCTGCAGCACAGAAGCGATCGATTTTACCGCTTTGTCACCGCAATTTCAGCAATTAAATGCGGTAATTCTGGGAGTTAGTCCCGATTCAGAGAAGTCCCACTGTCGTTTTATTGAAAAACACAATTTAACTATTCAATTATTGAGCGATCCCGATCATCAACTGGCGGAAATTTATCAAGTCTGGGGATTAAAAAAATTTATGGGCAAGGAATATATGGGGATTAAACGATCCACTTTCCTGATCGACCCCCGGGGAAATATTGCCTATATTTGGTCAAATGTCAAGGTAAAAGCCCATGCAGAAGCGGTTTTGAAAAAACTTGAGGAATTGCAGTAGCAAGCCCTCAGTACCCAATATTTACGGGTAGGCAATTGCGCCCTTTCGTGTTAGACTAGAAAAGTTGTCAAAAATCGCACATCTAGGCGATCGGGTGTTTCTAGGAATCTAGAAATCCAGCCCTAGATGGAGGATAAACCCGAATAAGGAGAAAAATATGCCCGTTGTCTCTCTCGCAGAATTGCTAGAGTCTGGGGTTCACTTCGGCCATCAAACGCGCCGTTGGAACCCGAAAATGTCTCAGTACATCTACACTGCCCGAAATGGGGTTCATATCATTGATTTGGTGCAAACTGCCCAATTAATCGAAGAAGCTTACGAATTTGTCCGAGGAGAAGCCGATAGCGGTAAACGCTTTTTATTCATCGGTACGAAACGGCAAGCGGCAGCAATCATTAAACAGGAAGCTTTACGCAGCGGTAGCCACTTCGTTAACCAACGCTGGTTAGGGGGAATGTTAACCAACTGGGAAACCATTCGCGGCCGGGTAGAAAGACTCAAAGAATTAGAAGAATTAGAAAATAGCGGCGCCCTCGATAAACGACCGAAAAAAGAAGCATCGGTACTGCGTCGGGAATTAGGCAAACTAGAAAAATACCTCGGTGGCATTAAAACCATGCGCCGGCTGCCGGATTTAGTCGTCGTAGTCGATCAGCGTCGGGAATACAACGCTATCCAAGAATGCCAAAAATTGGGCATTCCCATCATCTCCCTCTTGGATACTAACTGCGATCCTGACTTGGTAGATGTGCCGATTCCCGCCAACGATGACGCAATTCGCTCAGTCAAACTGATTTTAGGCAAAATTAGCGATGCGATCATCGAAGGTCGTCGCGGTGGTCAAGCAGCGGTGGAAGAATACGAGGAAGACTACGATAATGAAACCGAGTACGAGGAAGAAGGTGATTATTCCCAATACGCCGCCGAATTTGCCAGTGGAGACGACGATAACTAGGGAAAATTAGCCATTGATCGCAGCTAGGTTCGGGGGGAAACTTTCCGAGCCTATCGAGCGGTCAAACCTGCCCCTCTCGTGGCATGATCAATTATAAGCAGTAGGTTAGGAATTTTATGGCGGAAATTACAGCACAACAGGTTAAAGAACTTAGGGAAAAGACCGGCGCCGGCATGATGGATTGTAAGAGGGCGCTGACGGAAAACGCGGGGGATATAACTAAAGCGATCGAATGGTTGCGTCAAAAAGGGATTACTTCCGCCGAGAAAAAAGCCAGTCGGGTAGCGGCAGAAGGGATGATCGGCAGTTACATCCACACCGGCAGCCGCATCGGTGTTTTAGTGGAAGTGAACTGCGAAACCGATTTTGTTGCCCGTCGCGAGGAGTTCAAAAAATTGGTTAATGACGTGGCCATGCAGATTGCCGCTTGTCCTAACGTCGAATATGTAAAAGTGGCCGATATTCCCGCCGAAATTGCCGCCAAAGAAAAAGAAATTGAGATGGGACGGGACGATTTAGCCAATAAACCCGATAATATCAAAGAAAAAATCGTGGCCGGCCGCATTGAAAAACGTTTGAAAGAACTTTCTCTGCTCGATCAACCCTTTATCCGCGATCAGAACATCAGTATTGACGAATTGCTTAAACAAGCGATCGCCGCTTTGGGAGAAAATATTCAGGTGCGTCGTTTCCAACGCTTTGTACTAGGTGAAGGGATCGAAAAAGAAGAAACGGATTTCGCCGCCGAAGTAGCCGCCCAAATGGGACAAAAAGCCCCGGAACCCGTGGCAGCAGCCCCGCAAGTGGAGGAAAAAGCCCCGGAACCGGCAGCGAAGGATAATCCGCCCGCTAAAGGCAAAAAGAAAAAGTAAGTTAAATGAAGATCAATCTGGTGGGGGTGCGAGTTTCGTACCCTTTTTGTCTTCAGGGGGGTGGGGGTACTTGATCAGTTATCAGTAATCAGTCAAAAGAAAAAAGAAATTGGCAACCAAAGCAAATTCCTTGACTGGATTCCTTGGGAACAAAAGCCTATCTTTTACCTACTTATTAAAAACTTTGTAAATAAGATTATCTTATTTGCACTGGTGGTCCCTAGAGGTTGTCGAACGGAAAAAATGCAGATTCAGGACAAAATCACCGAAATAGCCGCTAAAACAGCGAAAGCGATCGAACTTTCTCAAAATTATTTACTTTCTACCCAATACTCTGACGGTTACTGGTGGGCAGAATTAGAATCTAATGTCACCATCACCTCAGAAGCAATTTTACTGCACAAAATCTGGAAAACTGACAAAAATCGCCCCCTAGACAAAGCAGCCACCTATCTGCGTCAGCAACAGTGTCCTAACGGCGCTTGGGAGTTATTTTATGGGGATGGTGGCGATCTTAGCACCACTGTGGAAGCCTACATGGGGCTGCGACTATTGGGAATTCCCGTTAATGATCCTGCTTTAGAAAAAGCTAGAGAATTTATCTTAGCTAAAGGTGGCATCAGTAAAACCCGCATTTTCACCAAAATGCACCTCGCTTTGATTGGTTGTTATGATTGGCAGGGGGTTCCCTCTATCCCCGCTTGGATCATGCTACTGCCGGAAAATTTCCCTTTTACTATCTATGAAATGTCCAGTTGGGCGCGGGGAAGTACGGTTCCTTTATTAATTGTTTTTGACAAAAAACCCGTGTATAAAATGGGTTTTAATCTCGATGAACTCTATACAGAAGGGGTGAATAATGTCAAGTATGAGTTACCAAAAAATAACGATTGGTCAGATGTTTTCCTCTGGTTAGATGGGCTGTTTAAATGGGCAGAAAAAACTAATTTAGTTCCCTTCCGGCAAGAAAGTCTGAAAGCGGCGGAAAAATGGGTAATTGAACGACAGGAAGACACGGGCGATTGGGGGGGAATTATCCCGGCGATGTTAAATTCCCTATTAGCTTTAAAAGCCCTAGGTTATGATGTTGACGATCCGATTGTTGCCCGCGGTTTAAAAGCGGTGGATAATTTTGCTATTCAGACGGATAATACCTATTGTGTACAGCCCTGTGTGTCGCCGGTTTGGGACACGGCTTGGGTAATTCGATCGCTAATTGAATCCGGTCTAAATCCCGCTCATCCAGCTATGATTAAAGCGGGACAATGGTTAATCGATCAACAAATTCTTGATTATGGCGATTGGGCGATTAAAAATAAAATCGGAACCCCCGGCGGTTGGGCTTTTGAATTTGACAATCGCTGGTATCCCGATTTAGACGATTCGGCAGTGGTGGTGATGGCTTTAGAGTTAATTAAAATGCCCGATGAAAATATTAAAAAAGCTGTGATGAAACGGGCAGTTAATTGGATGGCTACTATGCAGTGTAAAGCTGGTGGTTGGGGAGCTTTTGACATCGATAACGATCAAAACTGGCTTAATTCTTTGCCATATTCCGATCTAAAAGCAATGATCGATCCTAATACGGCTGATGTTACTGCCAGAGTTCTAGAAATGTTAGGCACTTGTGATGTTAAAATGGAGGAAATTCGAGTTAAAAAAGCTTTGGATTATCTGGAAAAAGAACAGGAAGCTGATGGTAGTTGGTTTGGTCGTTGGGGTGTAAATTATATTTATGGAACCAGTGGGGCGTTATCTGCTTTGGCTTTTCTGGAACCGAATAAATATCGCCAGCAATTGCAAAAAGGAGCCAATTGGTTAAGCAGTTGTCAAAATGTTGATGGTGGTTGGGGTGAAACCTGTTTTAGTTACAATAACCCTAAATTTAAAGGACAGGGAAATAGTACCGCTTCCCAAACTGCTTGGGCATTAATCGGTTTATTAGCCATCGGGAAAGTCACCGGTAATTATCAGCGAGAAGTAATCGAAAAGGGCGTTAACTATCTTCTTGTTACCCAAAAAGAAAATGGTACATGGGATGAAGATTACTTCACCGGTACAGGTTTTCCCTGTCATTTTTACCTGAAATATCATTTCTATCAGCAGTATTTTCCTTTACTGGCTTTGGGGCGTTATCGGGCTTTGATTTAGTCTGTTAACCTATGCGTTAAGACAGGAAATAAGCTTAACTGTCTAACGCATTTTTTGTGACTAACTAGGAAAAAATAAATCAGGAGATATATTTAAAAAATTGGCTAATTTTTGAATGTAGACAG
>NZ_JASJFG010000542.1:0-1588 GCF_030065375.1 Microcystis sp. M49636_WE2
CAGGTGGTCAACTACCTAATTTTCAGGGAAAAAGTACCTGAATTTTCCCCCCAATCACTCCAATGGTCGGCAATTTTTGAGAGAAAAAAAGTCTAAAAACCTTATCCAACAAGATTTTTAGATTTATTCAGCAAACCCTAATTAACCCCTTTGTCGAGTATTAATCACCTCACCGGCTGCATTAACTAACTCTAGCTGTAGCGGCATTTGTCCCATCGCGTGAGTGGAACAACTTAAACAGGGATCATAGCAACGAATACCCGCTTCCACCCGGTTTAACATCGCTTCGGGAATTTCGCCACCATGGATATAATGTTGGGCGATTTGTTTCACCGTTTGATTCATGGCCAAATTATTATTACCCGTGGCAATAATTAAATTCACCGTTTCAATTAAACCATTTTCATCCACTTTATAATCATGGAATAAAGTACCCCGGGGCGCTTCACTAACTCCCACCCCTTGCAGATTATTAATTCCCGCTTCGGCCCGGCAGCGTTGAGAAACTATATCGGGATCGTCGATTAAAAGTTCGATACGCTCTAAACAGCCTAAAATCTCCACTAAACGGGCATAATGATAGTAAAAAGAAGACGTCGCTACACCACCGACCCGATGGCGATATTCGCGTAACTCGATATCCGCTCCCTCCGTGCCAAAATGGGAACAAACATTTAACCGTGCCAACGGACCAACCCGATAGATACCGTTGGGATAACCGAGGGGTTTATAGTAGGGAAACTTTAAATAAGACCATTTTTCCACTGATTCGCCGATATAATCGCGATAATTGTCTTCGCTCAGGTTATCGGCCACAATATTGCCTTGACTATCGGTAAAACGAATATGACCGCCGTAGTGTTCCCACTCGTCCCGTTTACCGACCAATCCCATAAACAGGGAAGGGAAATTACCAAAAGCGGCGATTTCTGTGGTTAAATTGTCTAGAAGTCCTTTAAACAGGTTTAAAGCCCTGTAAAGAGTCGCTTTAGACTCCGGCAGTCGTTCTTTAATCCATTGTCGCCCTTCTTCGCTCAGGGGAGAACGCACACCCCCCGGGACAGACCAAGCGGGGTGAATTTTTTTCGCCCCCAAAAGTTCGATAACTTTCTGTCCAAATTGACGTAAACGGATACCCGCTCGCGCTAGGTCGGGATCGGCCGCGATTAAACCGAAAATATTCCGTTTGGCGGGATCACTTTCCCAACCAAGCAGAAAATCGGGACTGCTAAGATGGAAAAAGCTTAAAGCATGGGATTGGGTTAACTGTCCCAAATTCATCAAGCGCCGCAGTTTTTCCCCCGCGGGGGGGATTTGCACCGCTAGAATTTTATCACCGGTTTTGGCGGCACAAAGTAGGTGACTAACGGGGCAAATCCCGCAAATTCGGGCAGTAATTCCCGCCATCTCCCACATCGGCCGTCCCTCGCAGAATTTCTCGAAACCGCGATACTCGACCACATGAAAACGCACGTCATCCACTTCCCCCCCATCGTCAAGGAAAATCGAGATCTTGGCATGGCCTTCGATCCGGGTGACGGGATCGATAACGACGGTTTTAGTCATAGTAAGTCCTCATTGTTCAGGA
>NZ_JASJFG010000267.1:0-24652 GCF_030065375.1 Microcystis sp. M49636_WE2
CGGGATCGCTGGCGGATTCTTTGAAGATTTGTTTCGCACCGATTAAATCCTCTTGACTTTTTTGCCAAATTTCGTAAGTGTTGACCGTTTCCTCTAGGGAAGCGCGGGATTTGGCCAGACGATGCAATTCACCCGGATTACTGGTGACATCGGGATCCGCTAGACGACGGGTTAATTCTTTGTACGTCTGTTCTACAGATTGCAGTTTGTTTAATAAATAACTTTCAGCCATGATCGATAATAAATAGGGTTAAACGGGGTTAATTTGAAGATAACCCGCAAATTCACTGGATTAGAAGCGTCTAACAGATAATAGAGACGCAATCCTTTTAATTGTCTTAATTTTCTTTGTCTGGGGTTCTTCGAGCTAGGAAAAATCCCGCTCAACTGCTGAGAGCTGAGAGTCAGTCAGTTTTGCTAATACTTAGAAATATTTTTAGGCCAGCAAGCGGCAAGGGAAGACATTTTTTTTCTTAACCAGATTATTCCTATATCTGAAGCTATCATTTTTTGGCCGTTTTGAGCAAGTAATCTTAAATTCTGTTTAAAAGTGGGGAATTGGGGTGTAGGAATTATAAATTATAAATTATGAATTATGAATTATGAAGTGAGAAGTGGGAAGAATAAATAAAAATAATCTCCTGACCCCTGACTACTGGCCCCTGACTACTGACTCCTGACGACCGGCTCCTGACTACTGACGACCGGCTCCTGACTACTGACTACTGACTACTGACGACCGGCTCCTGACTACTGACGACCGGCTCCGAACCTTCTTAAAACTGATCACTGAATACTAAACCTGCTGGAAAGGGGTACAAAAAATGCTAGGATGGCGACAGCACAGAGAAAAGTGAAAGAAAGGAATATAGCTTTACATGGAAGAGTTTGACAAGTCAATATCCTTTGATGGCAGGGATATTCGACTAAAAATAGGGCTTTTAGCCCCCCAAGCTGGCGGTAGTGTTCTGATCCAATCGGGAGAAACGGCAGTTTTAGTGACAGCAACCACAGCCAAAGCCAGAGAAGGAGTAGATTTCCTACCCTTAACCGTTGACTATGAAGAAAGATTATACGCCGCCGGGCGCATCCCGGGAGGATTTTTGCGTCGTGAAGGTCGTCCCCCGGAAAAAGCAATTCTGACCGGTCGTTTGATCGATCGCCCCCTGCGGCCCCTATTTCCCAGTTGGATGCGGGATGATATTCAGGTGGTCGCTACAACCCTCTCGATGGATGAGGAGGTCCCCCCGGATGTTTTGGCCGTTACTGGGGCTTCCGTGGCGGTTTTGTTGGCAGGTATTCCCTTCCAAGGACCGATGGCAGCGGTGCGCGTCGGTTTACTGGGGGATGAATTTATCATCAATCCCACCTACAAGGAAATCCATAACGGAGAATTGGATCTAGTGGTGGCCGGTAGTCCCGAAGGGGTGGTGATGATCGAAGCGGGAGCCAATCAGTTACCGGAACGGGATATTATTGAGGCGATCGATTTTGGTTATGAAGCAGTGCGCGACCTGATCACCGCTCAACGGGAATTGATCGATCAGTTGGGTATTCCCCTCGTCACCCGAGAAGCGCCGGTAGTAAACGAAACCGTGCAGAATTTCCTGAGAGAACAAGCTAAAGAGGAAATTAAACAGATTCTCTGTCAGTTTACCCTCAGCAAAACCGAACGGGATGAGAAATTAGAGGCGATCGAAAATCGGATCAAGGAAACTATAACCGCTCTCCCCGATGAAGATCCCTTAAAAGCTCCAACGCTGGAAGAACCCAAGTTAATCGGTAATCTCTTTAAGGATCTGACCAAAAAACTGATGCGCGCCCAAATTATCGAGGATGGGGTGCGGGTTGATGGTCGCAAACTGGACGAAGTACGGCCGATTTCTTGCCTGGTGGGAGTTTTACCCCGTCGGGTTCACGGTAGCGGTTTGTTTAATCGCGGTTTAACCCAAGTGCTTTCGATCGCCACCCTTGGCACCCCCGGTGATGCTCAGGATTTGGGCGACGATCTCCATCCCGAAGATGAAAAACGCTATCTTCATCACTACAATTTCCCACCCTTTTCCGTCGGTGAAACCCGTCCGATGCGTTCTCCCGGCCGTCGAGAAATCGGTCACGGTGCTTTAGCGGAAAGGGCGATCGTACCTGTCCTCCCCCCACAGGAGGAATTTCCCTATGTGCTGCGGGTGGTGTCGGAAGTCCTCTCTTCTAATGGTTCCACCTCCATGGGTTCCGTGTGTGGTTCTACCCTGGCGCTGATGGATGCCGGTGTTCCCCTGAAAAAACCCGTTAGCGGTGCGGCCATGGGTTTAATTAAAGAAGGGGAAGAAGTGCGGATTTTGACCGATATTCAGGGTATTGAGGATTTTCTGGGAGATATGGACTTTAAGGTGGCTGGCACTGATTCCGGCATCACCGCTCTCCAGATGGATATGAAAATCCCCGGTTTAAGCATGGAAGTGGTGGCCAAGGCGATCGAACAAGCTTTACCGGCCCGCAAACATATCCTCGAGAAGATGTTAGCGACCCTAGAAAAACCCCGCACGGAATTATCTCCCCACGCACCCCGGTTATTGACGATCAAGATCGATCCAGATCTGATCGGGTTAGTAATCGGGCCGGGTGGTAAGACGGTTAAAGGGATTACTGAACAGACCGGCACGAAAATCGATATCGATGACGATGGTACTGTCACCATTTCCTCCACCGATGGGGAACAGGCCGAAAAAGCTAAACGACTGATTTACAATATGACCCGCAAACTCAATGAGGGTGAGGTTTATCTCGGTCGCGTGACTCGCATTATCCAAATCGGCGCTTTTGTGGAAGTTTTGCCGGGGAAAGAGGGAATGATCCATATTTCCCAATTGGCCGAGGGACGCGTCGGTAAGGTCGAAGATGAAGTGGCCGTGGGGGATGAGGTGTTAGTCAAGGTACGCGAGATCGATAGTAAAGGTCGTCTCAATCTCACTCGTCTCGGTATTCATCCCGATGAGGCCGCTGCTGCCCGTAAGGCTGCTACTGTAGTCTAGGTGAATTTTTTGTTCATGTTTAACTCTCGATCACTCGATCGAGGGTTTTTGTTTTATCGCTAAAATTGCCTAAAAACGGCAATAGAGACGCAAAAACCACGCCTCTATCCCGGTATTTTCCCTAGATAGGGTTTGCTGAATAAATCTAAAAACCTTGTTGGGTAAGACTTTTAGACTTTTTGTCAATCAAAAAGTACCAGGTATGGGAGTGATCAGGGGGAAAATCCCTGGACTTTTTCCCTAAAAATTAGGTAATTGGCCACCTCAAAACCGGTAAAACCCCACACCCCACACCCCACACCCCACACCCTGTCCCCACGAAAAACTTTTTCAGCAGACCCTAGATATTGTTTCTGACTACCAGCTAGACTTGACCACACCGGGTAAAAGACCTTGGTGGGCCCATTCGCGTAAAACGTTGCGGGATAAACCAAAATCGCGATAGTATCCTCTCGGTCTGCCGGTCGTTAAACAACGGTTGCGGTGACGACTAGGAGCGCTATTGCGGGGTAATTCCTGTAATTTTTGGTGAATTGCCAGTTTTTCTTCAAAATCCTCGGCGGTGCGGAATTGTTCTTTTAGTTCCGCTCTTTTAGCTTCGTATTTTTGTCTGAGACGAGCGCGTTTTTTCTCGCGTTCTACCATCGATTTTTTTGCCATGGGGTTTCTCGAAAAAGATTTAACCTGTAAAGACAGCATTTTCTATTATAACCTGAAACACCGGTGACAAAGGTGACATTTCTTGATATTAATTCTTAAAGTCCTAGTTGCAAATTTTCTATGTCTGAACCGCCTCAATTTCTCCAACAACGTCTTTTTTATCAGGGTCGCGTCTTTCAATTTGAAGTCTCGAAACTGCGTTTACCTAACGGTGTCGAGGGAGAATGGGAATGTGTGCGTCATCCGGGGGGTGCTTTAGCAGTTCCAATCACCAAGGAAGGTCAATTAGTTTTAGTACGTCAGTATCGGTTTAGTTTGCAAGCTCGCATTCTGGAATTTCCCGCCGGGACGATTGATGAAGGAGAAGACCCTGCTACGACGGTAAAACGAGAATTAGAGGAAGAAGCGGGTTATCGGGCGCATAATTGGCAATCTTTGGGTAAATTTGCTCTGGCACCGGGTTATTCCGATGAATACATCTATGCTTTTCTGGCCCGGGATCTGGAAAAATTAAGCTTGCCCCCCGCTCAAGATGCCGATGAAGATCTGGAAGTGGTTTTTATGAGTTTTGAGGAAATGGAATCGGCGATCGCCAAGGGAGAATCGATCGATGCTAAAACTATTACTAGCTTCTATCTGGCCCGTTTAGCTCTTAATTAATCTTTTCAATCACCGTTTGTCCTAGTTGAATCAACTCAAACCCGATAAAAAGGCTTAAAATCACAGTGACAGCCTGATTAAGTAGGGGTATATTGCCTTTACCTAGAACAGAAGCGACGAATTTGACCACAACTAAAACGAGAGCGCTAACAACGGCGATTTTGACGGCTATCATAGATTAAATTTTTCCTCACGGTTAACCAGAGTATACTATTTCCAGACTTTTTCTGGCTAGTTTCATCTTGGGTTTGATACAAAATTTAGCATTTTGGTGGAGAGCGCTCCTGTCATTGCCAAAAATGCACAGGGTTTTTGTTAAGAATTGTAAAATGTAGTTAGATTTATTTACTCAGAAGGGGATTTATGTCTAACCAAGAGTCAATTTTTACGTTCCCTCAAAAACCAGCATATTCCTCCGTATTCAAATCCATTTTAGCGATAATATCGGTTATTTTAATTATTTTGGCAGTGATCGGCGGGCTAATGATGGTTAGTTTATCATTATGTTGGCCAGAACACAATATTTATCGATTAATCCTTGGCTTAGTAGAAGAATTTTTTAACCCCTTTGCTTGGATTAAAGTTCCCACGGTTGCTCATAGCTATCAATTATTATTACCCACGGTTATCCTGCTAATTTTTACGCAGTTAATCGTTTTCTTGTCTCCGCGTCCGCAAGTTTGGTCAAGATTAGTCATTATTTCTATCACTCTAGCTATAACCCTGCGCTATCTACTCTGGAGAATTCTGGAAACCTTAAATCTTTCTACTCCTCTCAATGGCTTTTTTAGTTTACTCCTTTTAGGAATTGAGATGATAATTTTAAGTAGTAGCATAATTCAGTTAGTTTTAGTCTTAACCACGAAGGATAGACGCAAAGAAGCTGATTTTTATAGCCAAGGGGTGATCGATAAACAGTATTTACCGACGGTAGATATCCTCATTCCCACCTATAATGAGCCAGCCTTTATCTTAAAAAGAACTATTATCGGTTGTCAAGCCCTTAATTATCCCCATAAAAATATTTATATTCTCGATGATACCCAGAGGTCAGAAATTTATGAATTGGCAGAAAAATTAAATTGTCATTATCTGACTCGTGAGGATAGAAAAAACGCTAAAGCAGGTAATTTAAACCATGCTCTCAGACAAACTCAAGGGGAATTAGTGGTAGTTTTTGACGCGGATTTTATCCCTTGTCGGAACTTTCTAGAAAGAACTGTTGGCTGGTTTCAAAACCCAAAAATTGCCTTAGTGCAAACGCCCCAAAGCTTTTATAATGCCGATCCTATTGCCCATAACTTAGGTTTAGAAAATATCGTTACTCCCGACGAAGAATTATTTTATCGTCATATCCAACCAGCTAAAGATGGGGTGGGTAGTTCTGTTTGTGCTGGCACTTCTTTTATTGTCAGAAGAAAAGCCTTAGAGGAAGTGGGATATTTTAATATAGAATCTATTAGTGAAGACTATTTTACTGGGATTGCTATCTCTGCCAAAGGTTATGAAGTTATTTACTTAAATGAAAAACTCAGCGCTGGTTTATCTGCCGAAAGTTTATCAGCTTATTTACGGCAAAGATTGCGCTGGGCAAGGGGAACTTTACAGGCCTTTTTTATCAAAGCTAATCCCCTAAAAATTGCGGGACTAACTCTACCCCAAAGATTGGCACACTTAGAAGGACTTTTATCTTGGTTTTCTCCCTTAGCTCGTTTATTTTCTCTGCTTATTCCTCTCCTTTATACCTTTGGTTATATAGTACCTTTTAACATTACTATTGATGAGACAATCTATATATTTTTACCCTACATGATGCTGCAGTTAGCCACTTATCACTGGTTAAATTCTCGCTCGCGCTCCATTATTTTTTCTGAGGTACTATCGATGATTATTTGTGTACCTACAGCCCTAACAGTTCTCCATGTTCTTTGGAAACCCTTTGACAAGGGATTTCAGGTGACACCGAAGGGAATTGCTCGCCAAAATTATCAATATAATTGGCATTTATCCTACCCATTGCTCTTTTTTCTCACCATTACCTTAATTAGTATTTTCTTTAATTTGCACCATCACAATTATCAAGCAAGTCCCCTAAATTTTGGCTTGATTTTGGCTATATATAACGTGGTTATTATCATGACTGCTTTAGTGGCTTTATTGGAAGCTCCCCTCACCCTAGAAACTCAATATCAAATGCTGGAATCTCCTGTTAACTTGATCACAGAATCGGATATAATTATACAGGGCAATCTAAAAAAACTTTCGGAAATAGGAGCAGAAATTCACCTAGGGGAACCCATCTACTCAGAAAAATTACTCCTAGATATTTTAGGCGAAAACTTGCGCCTATCGGCTCATCTAGTCAATCTAGAAAAACGAGGAAAAATCTGGCAAGCGACTCTTAAATTCCAGCCACTTACCCTATCAGAGCAGAGAAAGCTAATTACTTTTTTATTCTGTCGTCCCCAGCGCTGGCAACCGAAAAATACGGCGGGAGAATTACAATCCCTTTGGTTGTTAATTATCAGCTTTTGTCGGGGTATAAGCTTGATTTGGCGGGCATTTTTGAATGAAAAAACAGCCCTTTAGTTAAGTCAAAAGTCGAAAATACTTAAGTAGCTGGTTATAATTAAATTAAAAATAGATTTTAGGTTCGATCCCCCCTGCCCCCCTTGATAAGGGGGGTGCCGATCCCCCCTTAATCCCCCCTTGATAAAGGGGGCATCTGATAATTTTTAACGCCTACCTACTTATCGAAAAATTGCTGGCTGACTATTCTATTAACTGGCTTTTGTCTGTGATTGTACTCACAGTGCTATTCTTGTATTCTCACATTTGTCACTTGACCAAAACTTGACAGTATTATAATAGAAGTAACCATTCTTAGATGGACTGGTCTATGAACAATCGTTTATACCTTCACCTGACGGCTAATAAGGAAAAGGGGTTTGCCTTGCCTCTTGCCATGTTAATTGGACTTATCCTGATGGGAACAGGGATAACTGTGATGATGCGCGTCCAAGGGGATCAATCGAAAGTAATTGCCCAAAAAGCCCAGGCTGATAGTTTAACAAGTTCCGAAGCTGCAGTGGCTCGCGTGCGGGATTTACTGAATAGCGTTCGAGTTATGGCAACGGTTGATAGTAATTGTACTACTGGCGATTGTTGGGAGAGAGCCGAAATACCCACTGGTAATCCTAGTACCAATTTCCAAAGAGATTTAAAAAAATTAGCCATTGCCACCGCCTGTGGTAATACCAATCGTAATAACGAAATTGCCTACAAAATCCTCGCACCCACAGAACAACGAGCAGTAAATCCAGGATTAAGAGATTTGGCTAGTGGTGAATGGTTTGATCTCGGTAATAATCGTTATTATCGCGTGGTTAACTACGTTTATCTCGATGATACCGAGAAGACTCCCCCCTCTAGGGGTTTAGGTTGGGGAGTTCTCACCCTCGAAGGACTTTCCCTCAAAAGTGCCGCAACAGACCTAACTAACATTAATATCAATAGAGATAGTGGCGATAATGCCGCCTCGCGTAACCGCGTGGTGGTAACTATCCCTATTTTTCCTTCCCGTCCCCTCGCATTCACTCGCACCACGGTCCCGACTTTGTGGATAAGGGAGGGAGCCACGGAAGATCTCAGTCAAACTGACCAGATTACGGCCAGCAATCCGAATTATTCTGGCGGTGCTAAATTTCAGGGGGATGTGGTTATGAGCGACACCACGGAGGCCACAGGATTTGTCGAGGGGACAGGAACTTTGCGACCGAACCTAGAATGTTATATTAACCAAAATAATATTCAACAGCCCACACCCGCACCCAATACCCCCTACAAAGCGCAATTTGTCGGTGTGCCGGAGGAGAGGCTTGATTTCCCCAATTTACCGGAGCCTCCCAACGGTATTACAAACCTAGGAGAACTTACCAGTCCTCTTTTGCCTGCTCAAGAAACTTTTCCCAGACAGGGAGACACACCCACTACTCGCACGATTAACGGTCAAAGCGTACAGGTGTACGAGTATATCGTTAATAATATCAACTTGAGTGGTAACGATAGGATCACCATTACTCCGGGGCAACGGGTGGTTTTTTATGTTGGAGGTGATATTAACGGTGTCATCGAACACGACTGCAGCCGTGTTAGCCGACCCACGGTTTGTAAACCGGGCAATCTACAAATTTATGCCAATAATGAATTAGCTTCCACCGCGCCGCAAATTTGTCTGAGAGTGGGACAAAACCAAAGACTAGAAGCGTTTATCTTTGCTCCTGACTATTCCCTCGGTAAAACCGGTAACGGTGATTTCGTCGGTGCCGCCTGGGGTAAGAAGTGGGGCAAAATTTCAACCTGTGCCCCAAATAGCGGCGCAGTTGCTGTGACCCAAGGGGTAGAATGGACTGACTTAATCCAAAACCTGAAACCCAATCCCTTAAACACCTTGCCCCAACTTGGTAAGATTGCCAATTGGTGTGAGGAACCCATACCGGAGGAGGGTGATACCCCCACGGAGCCATCTAAGTGTGTACCCACTTTCCCAACTCCTTCACCCTCTCCCTCTCCCAGTCCCTAAAAAAGTTTAACTTATCGGGTTGATAAGGGGGGTTGAGGATTTAGGTTCAGGACAGGTTTTATTGGTGAAATCACAGCGATAAATTGCCGGTTTTTGCCAACTGAGGGGAATTTCCAGCAAATCCCTCGAACCGGTCATCCCTTGTCCCAGAAAGAGAGCCAGAGCGATACAATTGAGAATTGTATGGGCGATGCGCCAACGATGGGAACGGTCTTTATAGATATCTTCGACAATGGCCAGAGAGAAAATCATCAGTAATGATGCCGCCATGCCGATATAGTAGTGGGACCAGTACCATTGGTCCGAGAGTCGCCAGACCCCATCCTGAGAACCGATAATAATTAAACCCATGCCAGTCAAAGTGGCAAAAATTCCGCGCCAGAGGCCTTGTCTAGCACGGTAGAGACAGACCAAAGAGGCAATGGTGACAAAAAACATCAAAATCACAAAAATGACCTGAAAGGAGTCTAATTTTCCGTCTTTTTGTTTATCGACAAAACCATTAAAACCGTAAACGACCGAGTAAGCTAGTGCTAACAGGTTAACCCCTACCACTGTACCCGTTAACCAGCGGCCTAAGCGTAGATGTTCTGGCCCGACCACTGGGGGAATTTTACTTTTATTTCCCGCATTGGTTTCTAAGCGACGTTGACGGGTTTGCCAAGCAAAGTTAACTACGAGGCCGATAATAGGGAAAACGACCACTATCCCTAGGACAGGATGAATGAGAGCCAGAAAATCGACGAATTGCATATAAATATCCCGAAAATAGTCAGCAGAAAATCGTCAACAGTTGACAAGCTATAGCCTTGTTTTTTTTAGCTTATCGCAGATATCAGGAGGCAAAAGGGAAAAGGCAGGAGATAGGGTGATAGGGTGATAGGGTTTTGGGGTGATAGGGTGATGAGACAGCTTCCCCACTTCCCCACTTCCCACTCCCTTCTCCCCAATTCATAATTCATAATTCATAATTCATAATTCCCATCTCCCCACACCCCACACCCCACACCCCCACTTCGGCCTAGGAACCTCTTTGATAATCGGCTAATCTAAAAGCAGCAATCCCTAGATTCAATCCTGACTATGAAACTACAAGAACTTTTAACAACTATCCCTCTGGTTTCCCCGATTTCTTCTCCTATCGCTTCTATTACCGAGATTACAGGAATTTCCACCAACTCCCATGCTTGTCAACCGGGAGATTTATTTATCGGTTTACCCGGTACTCGCGTCGATGGCGGTGAATTTTGGCGTTCCGCTTTGGAAAGCGGGGCCCTAGCGGCGATTATCTCCCCGGCAGCCGCTGCTAAATTTCCCCCCCCGGAGGATGCTTGCGTAATCGTTGTGGCAGATTTAGTTACTGCCACTGCTGCGATCGCTGCTAAATTTTATCATTATCCGGCCCTTACCCTAAAATTAATCGGTGTGACGGGAACCAACGGCAAAACCACCACCACCCATTTAATTGAATATTTTCTCAGCCAAGCAAAGATTCCCACCGCTTTATTCGGGACTCTTTACACCCGTTGGCAAGGATTCCAAGAAACCGCCAATCATACCACCCCTTTCGCTAACGAGTTACAAGCTAGTTTGGCCAAAGCGGTGAGCGCCGGCAATGAAATCGCCGTCATGGAAGTTAGTTCCCATGCACTGGCCCAGGGACGGGTACAGGGTTGTACTTTTCCCGTGACGGTGTTTACCAATCTCACCCAGGACCATCTCGATTATCACCTCGACATGGAGGATTATTTTGCCGCTAAAGCTAAATTATTTAGTCCCGATTATCTGCAAGGTAAGGCGATTATTAACCTTGATGATGAATATGGTCAACGTTTAGCGGCCTCCCTGTCTCCCCAACAGGTTTTAACCTATAGTGTGTCCGATGCTCGTGCCGATTTTTATACTAAAGATCTACACTATCAACCCACGGGAGTAGAAGGGGTGATGGTGACTCCCCAAGGGGAAATAGCCTTTGCTTCTCCTCTGGTGGGTCAATATAATCTGGCTAATCTCTTAGCGGCGGTGGCGGCAGTGTTAGAATGTGGTGTAGATTTAGGGACAGTAATCGGTCAAATTCCCCAGTTTTCAGGAGTACCGGGGCGGATGGAACGGGTTAGCATCGCTCCCGACCAAGATATCAGCGTCATTGTCGATTATGCCCATACTCCCGACAGTTTAGAGAATGTTTTAAAAGCAACACGTCCCTTTATTTCTGGTCGGATGATTTGTGTTTTTGGTTGTGGCGGCGATCGAGATCGGACAAAACGGCCGTTAATGGGGAAAATAGCGGCAGAATTAGCAGATTTAGCCATAGTTACCTCCGATAATCCCCGCACAGAAGCTCCCGAACGAATCCTTGAGGATATTATCGCTGGCATTCCCCCAGAAATTACCGTACAGGTAATTAGCGATCGCGCTTTAGCCATTGACACGGCTATTCAAACAGCACAACCGGGAGACGGAGTAATTATTGCGGGTAAAGGCCACGAAGACTATCAAATTTTGGGGACAGAAAAAATCCATTTCGATGACCGCGAACAGGCCCGGGCTGCTTTGATGAAAGGGAAAAAGTGATTAGAGGTGATGAATTATCAAGAAAAGCTAAGATTACTTGACAATTTATAGAGGTCGCCAATTGTCAAATCTGTGATAAGCTAGAAGAGTTTAGGTAAAAATCCCAGTTAGCAAGCAACCGCTATCTTGATAAGTTGCCTCTGCGTTAACTAAGCAATGACACTAAAAGACGTTGTTTTAGTCGATAACCAAGACTAGAGGCGCACTTTGACTGTCTAGAGTTTCAGTATAGTTTTAGACTCTGGGAGACCCTCCCTCTTGAGGAGAATCTCCCAGAATACATTGTTGAACTGTGTTAGCCAAAAAGTATTGGTCAACTGGTGACTCTATATGACCTACTGCCTTAATCCCGACTGTCCTCAACCGAAAAACGCCCCAAAAGCGTTAATCTGCGAGAGTTGCGGTTCAAAACTTCTTCTGCACGACCGCTATCAGATCCTAGGCATTTTGGGAAAAGGAGGGTTTGGGGCAACCTTTGTCTCATCGGATTTGTCTCTACCAGGTAACCCCCTATGTGTGGTTAAACAACTGCGACCTTCCACTGACGATCCTAATGTTTTTCAGATGGCCAGGGAACTTTTTGAGCGAGAAGCGGAAACCCTGGGAAAACTGGGCGTTCATCCGCAGGTTCCCCGATTATTGGACTATTTTGAAGATAATCAACAGTTTTATCTAGTTCAAGAATACGTTAAAGGTCATAACCTGCACCAAGAGGTAAAAAAACGCGGACCGTTTAGCGAAGCGGGAGTCAAACAGTTTTTAAGTGAACTGTTGCCGATTTTGAAATATATCCACAAACAAAAGGTAATTCATCGGGATATCAAACCCGCTAACCTAATTCTTCGGGAAACGGATCGAAAATTGGTTCTGATTGACTTTGGGGCTGTCAAAAATCAAGTTAACACTATTATTGTCAATGTCAATTCTCAAACTGCTTTCACTAATTTTGCCGTGGGTACCCAAGGTTTTGCCCCTCCCGAACAGATGGCCATGCGTCCGGTCTATGCTAGTGATATCTATGCCGTGGGAGCTACCTGTATCTATCTACTCACGGGCAAATCTCCTAAAGCGCTCGAAGTTGATATTAATACAGGTGAATTACTCTGGGAAAAATTAGTCAAGGTGAGTCCCCAGTTTGCTAAAGTCCTGAAAACAATGCTGGAAGTCTCCGTCCGTCATCGCTACAAATCCGCCCAAGAGGTAATGGATGCTTTAGACATGACCGCTTATGCCGATAGTCTAGCCCAAAGTTTAACCTCGGCTCCAATGGTTACTGCCCCGAAACCACCACAAGATTCAGGTCAAATACTCACTTCCTCAGTTTCTGGCACTATCAACTCTAAATTTCGCTCCAAAAATAAAAATTCAGGGGCCTCTCCAGATAATCTGTCGGGGGGACAGATCGCCTTTTCAACAACCAATACAAATACACCATCTAGAAACAAAGACCACAGCAGCGTAGATATAACCTTATCGAAGAGAAAACGCCGCTTAGATGAAAAAGCGATTTTCGATGCTTACGATAACGGCCGGCGCAATTTCGCCCAGGAGGACTTATCGAATCTCAATCTGTCTAAAGCAAAACTTTTGGGGGTAAATTTCTTTCAATGCAAATTAACAGGCACTAATTTACAAGGGGCGGATCTATCCAATGCGGATCTGGGCCGGGCTAATCTCACTCAAGCTATTCTCAAAAATACCAATTTAAATGATGCCTATCTCGGTTATGCAGACCTGGAAGAGTCCGATTTACGCGGGGCGAATCTCACCGGAGCCAATCTTCGCTACGCTCATCTCAAAAACGCTAATCTTTGCGGGGCTAATCTCTCTGATGCCCAAGTAACTCAAGAACAAATCGCCCTAGCAAAAACCAATTGGTTAACAGTTATGCCCAATGGTAAACGCGTTTACTGGTAATCTTTCCTTATGAATTATGAATTATGAATTATGAATTATGAATTATGAATTATGAATTATGAATTATGAATTATGAATTATGAATTGGGGAGCAGGGAGCTTTTTTCAGTGTTGCCAAAGGCACGGCGTAGCCGTCCAGTAAACAGTGGCCAGTAAACAATAATCAGTAATCAGTGAAAAGACAGTAGGAAAATTCGATTTAATACTGTCACTTAAAACTCAAATCTGATAACTGATAACTGATAACTGATAACTGATAACTGATAACTGATTTAACCGCGGCTTTCCTTAAAGGTTTTGTAGGCGGTTTCGGAGTCGAAAATATGGCAATAATCAACGATTCGCTTCATTAATGCCCAAGAAAACTTGGTTTCTTTCAGGTGACTACCCCAATTTTCTTTGAGACTAGCGTGAACTTTGCGGAGGTTATAGGAAGGAATCGCCGTCGAGATATGATGGGGGATATGGACATTAATATCGTGACAGAGAATTTCTACCCAACGGGGATAGCTACAGTGAACTGTCCCTTCTAGTTGCGCTACAGCTTGATTCCAGTCTTCGGGATAGGAAAATTGAATATCGGGGTCCGTGTGATGGACAAGGGTAAAGGTACTCATCCAAAAATGATAGACAAACCAAGGTACCACCCAAAATTTAACCAATCCCCAGACACCAGTGTAGAAAATGAGGGTTGGGAAAAAAATAGCGGCAAAAACTAGGACGACAATCATCGAAAAGCGGGCTTTTTCCCGTTCGTTCTCCTTGAATTGTTCGATGTTGAAGTGTAGAATAGCCCAGTGGGCGATCGAACCGAGCCACCAGAAACGTCCGCGAATGCCGCGATAAAAGAGACGCACTAAGGGATTGGCCGAGTTAAAAGCTTCTAATTCCCACGGATCCCAAGCATTATCTATAGTTACCATGTTAGTTTTAGCATGATGGCGATCGTGGAGGAAACGCCAGCAGTGGAAGGGATAGATAAGCGGTAAGAGGAAAATATGACCGACAAGATCATTAACCCAGGATCGATTAGAAAAAGACCGATGACCGCAATCATGGGCGATGACAAAAAATCCCGTTAAAGCTGTACCAGTGAAAATCCAAGCTAAAGGCAGTAAATACCAGGGAGAATAAACTAGCATTGCATAACCCGCAATGACCGCCAAAATATTCGCAATCACTCCAAACCAAGCTTTAACTGGGTCTTTCTGGAAATATTCTTTGGGAATGGTTTTAATAATATCTTTCAGTTTAAAGTCTGGCTCGATCGAGGTGATCAACTCCCCATGCAATTTATCCGTCGTTGCCGTCATGAAATCTCCAATTACACTTAGGTGAACCCTTGACAAGAAATCAGCTAGGAGGTTTGGCTAAATTCTGCTCCTTACCACAAGCCAATTTTTTTGTCAATATATTTTTAACTTTAATTAATAAACTTCCGCGAAGCTTAATAATCCTTTACTTTATATAACATAAGAGGGGATTTTCTGTTTTGGCAAAATTTGACGGCGGGTACATCTCATTTTTGTAAATCTACCAATTGGGATTTTTACGGAGAAACCCCCCTGCTAAAATCGGGCGTTGTTTCTGATTTTACCACTCAATCCCAGCTTTTGGGGGGTTCTACCCCCCAAACCCCCCGTTGGGGGCGTGGCGCCGCCCCCAAACCCCCCGCGCATTAGTTTTTCGGTGGGATGCTTACACGCAGCTGCTGATACATTTGTTATCATCTAAGAGTCACTGATAATTGCTGATTGTCGGTATTCCTGCAAATCTGCGATGCACTGTTGACGGCTGCCTTTTGCCCTTTGCCTCTTGCCTCCTGCCTTCAAAAACTAATAACTGATAAAAAACCCAAATATTGACTATTTTTAGGCGTTTTTAACGATTAGCCGTGTTTTCTAGGGATTTAATCTCCTCTTGTACCTTACGGTGTTCGCGATTTAACTGTTTTTTGACCGATTCGGGGAGTTGTTCCTGTTTTTTCAGGGCATTATTAAAGTAATCCAATGCCAGTTTCAAAGAGCCAGTATTTTTATCCGTATTGCCTTGAATTCTCAGGATTTGACCCTTCAGATACATTAATTCTGGATTATCGGGGGTCGCTTTCAGAGCGTTATCGATAAACCGCAAAGCCTGATCGTACTGCTTCAAATCGCGGTAAGCTAGAGCTATACCTCGATCAACCAAGTAATCAGGACTTCCATAGGTTTCTAGCCGTTGAATTGCCTCTTGAGGGCTAGAAAAGGGTAGATTAACCGCTAAAATCAAATCCATATAACCCTTTAACAGGTTCAATTCCGGATCCGTAGGATTAGCCTTTTCTGCGGTTTCCAAATACTGAAACACCTGTTGTAATCTGGGGATAGCCGATACTGCTCCTTCGGTTTGAAAAACGTAGGTTCCCTCTAAAAAACTCCCCACCGCTAGATACAAATTTCCCCTTAAAGGGTCGCTACCCTGCATTTGCTTGGCCGCTGCCTTAGTTTTCTCGGAGTAGGTTTTTAGGGTGTTCCAATCCTGGTCGGTAAAAGCAAGAGAGGCCCGCATAGCATGGGACAAAGGTTCTTGGGGTTCCTTTTCTGTGGCCTCAACAATTAATTTTTTTGCCTCTAGATAGTTACCTTGTTTAAAAATAGCGTTAAAAGCGGCCTCGGTCTTATCGCCAATCGGTCGGGGATTGTTTTTGCGGAAAGGATCTCCGGCTAACCCGGGACCCATCCAGTTAACCATTACCATAACAGCCAGGGAAGCACCGATCGCCATTTTTTTCGTTAAACCTAACCTCAGCACCATGGTCAAAAGTCTCCTTGAGCGAATGAAAAAATCTGTCACAATAGAAACGAGTTTCTAGACTTAATTTCCAGTTATTTTCCTGTCAATGCTTTATCTCAAAGATGTGGTTTATCATCCTCCCGCTGCTCTCAATCCCATTTTACAGGGGATTAATCTCGAATTAGCCCCCCAAGAATTAGGTCTGATTGTCGGGCCCAGTGGTTCCGGAAAAACGACTCTTTTGGAAATTTTAGCAGGCTTTGCCGATAAAACAGCAGGGACGATTCACTGGCGCGACCAAGAATTAACGGTGCTGCATCTGCAACAATTAGGAGGAATCGTTTTTCAGTTTCCCGAACGTCATTTTTGCGGTAAAACCATCCTTGAGGAGTTGCGTCTCGGTCATCCGGAGATTAAAAGCGATCGCCTAACAGAGGCCCTAAAGGAGGTAGGATTAGAAAATATTCCTCTGGATACTTCTCCCCATAATCTTAGTGGTGGTCAACAGCGTCGTTTATCCCTCGCTGTCCAGTTAATCCGGCAGCCTAATCTGTTACTTCTCGATGAACCTACGGCCGGTTTAGATTGGTCGATGCGTCGTCAATTGGCCAAACTTCTCGCTAGTCTCAAACAACACTGGACTTTATTAGTAGTTAGTCACGATGCCGGAGAATTACTCCCCATTGCTGACCGTCACTGGAAAATTGAACAAGGACATTTGAGGGAAGTGAAAAATGAAAAAACAGATAGTTGAGGTTTTCGGGTTTTGCGGTATTAGTTGAAATTTCCCCACTCTCCTCATACCTCATACCTGATTACTGATAACTGATTACTGATAACTGATAACTGAATTAATGATCCTTCCTGAATTATTTGACCTTTGGCAAGAAACCCTAGAATGGCAACCCGATGGGGCCCAACAAGCGCGATTTCAACAACTTTATGAGTTGATTTTAGAGGGTAATCAACGTTTTAATCTCACCCGAATTACCCAACCAGAGGAGTTTTGGGAAAAACATCTTTGGGATTCTTTATCGGGTTTAGCCTGGTTACAAAAATCCCAGCCAGATCTATTGACAAAATCCCTATCAGTCATTGATTTGGGGACCGGGGCCGGGTTTCCGGGGGTGCCAATTGCGATCGCATATCCCCATTGGTCGGTGACTCTCTTGGATTCCACCCAAAAAAAGATTAATTTTCTTGAAGAAGTTATTGACAAATTAGAGTTAAATAACACGAAAACTCGTTTAGGTCGGGCGGAAATCGTCGGGAAAAACCTTAAACATAACTGTGCTTACGATATCGTCTGTTTGCGTGCGGTAGGTAATGTGGATATCTGTGTTAACTATGCTTTGCCTTTCCTGAAAAAGACCGGAATCGCTATTCTCTATCGTGGTCAGTGGTCCGAGCAGGATAGTTTAAGTTTAGAGGAGAATCTAGGGAAAGCTGGCGGTAAAATCCTCGAAATTGCCAGTTTTACCACTCCCTTAAGCCAAAGCATCCGTCATTGTCTATATATCTCCAAGGGATAACTTTAAGCAGTGAGAGGATGAAAAAAGAAAGCCAGGGCCAGAATAGCATAGGTAGCTAAGAGTAACATTCCCTCTAACCAATTCGATCGCCCATCACTACTAATCGAATTAGCCAACCACACCGCCACAGCCACTGCTACTAGCTCAAAGGGATTAAAATTTAGATCCATGGGCTGACCGATAATATAACCGATGATAACCAAAACCGGAGCCACAAACAGGGCGATCTGCATACTGGAACCGACGGCCACAGATACCGATAGATCCATTTTATTCTTAAGGGCGACGGTGACAGCCGTAGCGTGTTCGGCCGCATTACCGATAATAGGCAAAAGAATTACCCCGGTAAACAGCGCCGTTAAACCTAGCTGTTCCGTAGCCTCCTCTAGGGATGCCACCAATAACTCCGATTCTACGGCCACGGCGATGGTAACGATCAATAAAATCAAAGACCAAAACCAGATTTTCGGCCTTGCGGTGCTTTCTCCAGTGCTTTCCTCCTCGATACCGGCAACCCCGACATCGTAGAGATAGGTGTGGGTTTTCATGGAAAATAAGAGACTTAAACCATAGACGAAAATTAACACCACTGCCACGGCCACGGATAGACGTTGCAGGACTGCTTCCCCGACTCCCGTGGAGGTAAATTCCACGGCAGTGGGTAAAAGAATCGCCACCACCGCTAAATTCATAGCTGAAGCATTTAAACGAGCGGTTATCGGTTGAAATTCCTGTTCTTTGAAGCGTAAACCGCCTAAAAACATCGATAATCCCATAACTAAGAGTAAATTACCGATAATTGAGCCAGTAATCGTCGCTTTTACCACATCGATGAAACCCTCCCGCAAAGCGACATAGGCGAGAATTAATTCTGTGGCATTGCCAAAGGTGGCATTCATCAAACCGCCAATATTTGGCCCAACCACCACCGCAATCGCTTCCGTGGCTTCCCCCATGTAGGCTGCTAGGGGGATAATGGCTAGACAAGCGGTGATAAAAACTACCGTTCCGCCCCAGTGTAACAGGGAACCCGCGATCGATAGCGGTACAAAAATCAATAAGATGGCGAAAAAGGTATTTTTGCTTAACATAAAGTGGGGAATTTTGTCAAGATAATTTTATTTCGATTGGGTCGGGAACTGAGGGGGACTAGAATCGGATTTTAGCCAAAATTCCCCAGTAGAACCGGTTATTATCCATAATATTGCCCTAAAACCGTCTCTGAGTGACTTTTCTAGGGGTTCGGGGGGTGATTGGGAGGGAACAGTTACCGGTTTAATCACGATTCCGCGACTACCAAAAACAATTTCTCCCACTAATCGCGCCCTTCTCATGTGATTATCGGAAGTGACTAGATAGACACTATCAATACCTTGGGCTTTCAGTTGATCGGCTAGGCTAGTAAAGTTAGTGACAGTATCTCGCGCATTGTAATCGAGATGGAGACGTTCTGGAGAAATTCCCGCTTTTTTAAAAATCTTTTTCACATATCGTCGCGGACTACCGGAAGACACCCAAATCGGCAGCTCGGGATATTCCTTAGCTAATTTTGCCGCAAAACGTTCTCGATCGGCATGACCTCCCAAAACAAAAATCGCTTCTGGTTTTAGCCACTGCTGACGCAAATCGTGGTATAACCAGCCTAAACTCGCCAAAATTAGCGGAATAGCCAGCAATTTTAACCTAGATTTGCCTAACTTCCCTTGCGGAGAAACTCGCTTTTTTCTGCGAGAATTAGCCTTGAGAACCATATATCAGTGATCGGTGATCGGTTGTCAGCCTTCAGCTTTGTGGATTAAAGTGATCGAGGGTGAGGATCATCGAACTCACTTGACGTAGGAGATGGGGATTTTATTCCCCAACTGACCGATAATTTTCCCGGAACTCAGGTTGATTGATGGGGTCGCTTACATCCCCCACCAACGGGCCACCGCTTCGGGAAGGGGGAGCAAAATACTTAATAACAAAGCAAGGGAAAATAGACCTAATAAATCTCGTTTATTATCCAATTCCGTCACATCATTTAAAGCAGGTTGATCGCTCACTGGCATGAGTAGGAGAATAATCGCCCAGAGTAAAAAATCTGGTTGCACTAGGGCTAAAATAAACATGAATAATCGAGTTAATTGACCGATAATTATGGCGGTTTTCTGCCCATACATGGCGTGAACAATATGACCACCATCCAATTGACCCACAGGCATTAAATTTAGGGCTGTAACGATAATTCCCACATAACCGGCCACCGCTAAAGGATGTAAATGGATGGCTTTTCCTGCGATTAAATCACTGCCGAAGGCTAGTTTAGCTACGATAGACAAGAGAAAAGAAAACTGCGGATTTAAGGCCTGAAAATTTAATAAACTGCTTTGATTGGTTAGGGGAACTATTTCCGAGAGGGACAATCCCCAAAACAGTAGAGGAATAGCGATAATTATACCCCCCAAAGGACCGGCCACCGCCACATCAAATAAAGCTTTACGGGTGGGTACAGGGGAGCGCATTTGAATAAAAGCCCCGAAGGTGCCGAGGAAGAAAGGAATGGGGATAAAATAGGGCAAAGTAGTTTTAATTTTGTATTTAACTGCTGTAAAATAATGACTGAATTCGTGCAGTCCTAAAATAGCAATTAAGCCTAAACTGTAGGGTAAACCTTGTAATAATAAACTAGGATTATTTTCTAATTGTTGGGCGGTAATGCCACTTAATCCCGCACCGATGTCCGTGGTAGTTAAGAGAGTTAATAACAATAAACCCAGGGCAAGAAAGGGGCGAGTAATTTTTTCAGTTTCTATAGTTTCTGTTTTTTGCTGCCAGGGATTAGCCACAAGAGCGAAAAAAGGTTGTCCCTGAAAACTTTCTTGGAAAAGCAATAAAAAGCGATCACCAAAAACCTTTTCCACATTGTTTTTAATCACTTGATAAGCTTCTTCGGGAACTGCTCGCAATTTCCCCCGACAGAGAATTGCTTGGGGACGATAATCGATATTTTGCAGATAATAAATACCCCAAGGAAAACAATCTCTTAGGGATTTTTCCTCTTCGGCAGTGATCGGTTTTAAATCATTTTTAGGTGCAGGATTATCAATATTTTCTAGGACTAAATTCGCTTTTTCCAGTGGTGATGGGGGGCTTTCTTGGGGAGTAACTCGACCCTTTTGTACTAGCCACCAATACAAAAAAGGGCAGATCACAAAAGGGCCGACCAGCAAAAATGCCGGCATGGGGGTATCCTGTCCATAGATTAACGTCCAGCCGGTCCAAATAAGAGCCGGAGTCATCAGGACTAACCAAATTAACCAAATTGGTGTTGTCGTGATTTTGGCCACGCTACGCTTGACGATAAAATAAGTGAAACCGCCAAGAATCCCTAATAACAACCACATTTCCATATCGGCTCTTTTCTCTTGAATAAAAAGCGGCTAATTTCAGCCCGCCCGGTCATCGATCGTGCTAGATTGTAAACCGCATTGATTGTGATTTGGATAGGCAAACCATGCGATCGGAAACCGAATCGTCTCCTTTAGAGGTTAGCAAAACCACAAAACCCCCTCGATTAATTCTAGAAGGTTTATACGCTTTCTCCCCCAATCGGGAAACCCTAGGGGGAACCTCTTATCTTATTGTAGAAAATACCGGCAATATTCTGGTGGATTGTCCTAGCTGTGAGGAGAGCGAGCGGGATTTTCTCCGAGAAAAGGGTGTCCGTTACCTATTTTTTACCCATCGCGCGGGTCAGGGGAAACAGAGCGATTCTCTGCAAAGTTTACTTGATTGTGAGATTATTCTACAGGAACAGGAAGCTTATCTGCTTCCTCACCTTCAAATTACCGTTTTTCAGCAGCAAATCCAGTTATCTCCCACTTGTAGCGGTTTTTGGACTCCTGGCCATTCTCCCGGCTCCTCCTGTCTCTACTGGAACCGTCACGGGGGGGTTTTATTTACCGGTCGTCATCTTCTCCCCGACACTAAGGGTCAACCGCGACCCCTACAGACCGCGAAAACTTTCCACTGGCTGCGGCAATTGCGATCGCAAAAGGCCATTTTAGACCGTTTTAGCCCAGAAACCCTCTCCTATCTTTGTCCGGGGGCTAATACCGGCTTTTTGCGCGGTCGGGGAATTATCGATCGCGCCTACGAAAAAATCAGCGCCAATCCTCTTAACTAAGGGACTTGCGTGGGAATAATATCCCAGCCAGAAAATCGCTCTGTAGAAGAATCAGACCAGCCAGACGGCATATTATCAAAGCGCAAGTCCCTTAGCTCCGGGGGCTCTCGAAGGCTCTCCCCCTACTTAGGGTGATCAGCAAACCTGATCGATCGGAGGGCGCAAGCCTTGCGCCCCTACAGTAACTGATTTTGTCCACAATGTAGGGGCGAACTGCGTTCGCCCAAAAGGTACATTATCAAAGCGCAAGTCCCTAAAGACTTTTTAGAAGCTGCATCGTTCAATTCCCAGAAATTATGAATTTAACCGTTAAAGACTTGGGTGAACAGGGATTGCTACCGATTCTGCAAAAATATTGTCCTGCGGAGATTATCGGTGATGATGGGGCGATTTTATCCCTGAAAGAGGGTTACTCTCTCGTTGTCACCACTGATGTTTTAGTTAATAACGTCCACTTTAGCGATATTACCACCTCTCCGGAAGATGTGGGCTGGCGAGCGGCGGCGGCTAATTTATCCGATTTAGCGGCTATGGGGGCAGAACCCCTGGGAATTACGGTAGGATTGGCTTTAACTCCCAATCTAGCCATCGATTGGCTAGAAGGACTCTATCGGGGTCTTAGCTCTTGTCTGCAAGTATATCAGACGGCGATCGTTGGGGGCGATGTCTGTCGGGCCACGGAGATTAACATCAGCATCACCGCCCTGGGACAAGTGGCAAAAAATGAAGAAATTAGACGTTTTAACGCAAAAGTTGGCGATAGTATCGTTATTACTGGTTATCACGGTTTATCGCGGGCTGGATTAGAGTTACTCTTTCACCCTGAAACCGGCAGGAATTTAAATTCCGGCCAAAAAAAGCGATTAATCCAAGCTCATCAACGGCCGCGACCGAGACTTGATTGCATACCACATTTACAAAAAATTGTCAAGCAATTTCCCATCGCTGGCATGGATAGCAGTGACGGGTTAGCAGATGCCATAATTCAAATTTGTCGCTGTAGTGGGGTTGGTGCTGAAATCGAGAGGATTCCCCTGCATCCAACCCTGAAAGAATATGTAGGAGCCGAAAAAGCTCTAGAATGGGCTTTATACGGCGGTGAAGATTTTGAGTTAGTTTTGTGTTTGCCCCCAGACAGTGCCAGAGAATTGCTGGAGAAAGTGGGGGAAGAGGGGGCGATAATCGGTCAAATTGTCCCGGGGAAAGAGATAAAATTAGCCGATGGTAGAAACCTCAGTTTAAGCTCCGGATTTCAACATTTTTAGCCTCTATAAATCGCCAAAACCTTTCTTTTTCTTGATTTTCTTCGGTTTTTTCGGGCTGCCACCTTGACCGCGGAACCCCGGTTGATTGCCACCCCCAAACATTCCGCCACCCATCCCGGGCATCCCCGGCATAGCGGGCATTTGTCCCCGTCCCATCTGTTGCATCATCGATCGCATTCTGGTGAAATTAGTAATTAGTTTGTTAACTTCTGTTTCTGGATGTCCCGAACCTTTGGCAATGCGACGACGACGATTAGGAGACTTAGCCAATAAATCGGGGTTAGCGCGTTCCTCCGTGGTCATGGAATTAATCATCGCTTCCGTGCGTTTTAACTCTTTTTCGCCCTTTTCGATGTCTGTCCCGCTCAGTTTGCCCAGACCGGGGATTAACTTCAAGACTCCCCCCAGGGAACCCATATTTTTTAACAGCCGCATCTGTTTGAGGAAGTCATTAAAATCAAACTTAGCCTCTAAAATCTTGGCCTGCATTTTGGCCGCGTCTTCTAGGTCTAACTGTTCCTGGGCTTTTTCCACTAGCGTCAGGACATCACCCATATTGAGGATGCGACTGGCAAGGCGATCGGGATAAAATGGCTCTAAAGCTTCTACTTTTTCGCCAACCCCAACAAATTTAATCGGTTGTCCCGATATTTGCCGCACTGATAGGGCCGCCCCACCACGAGTATCGCCATCAAGTTTGGTGAGAATTGCCCCCGTGATGCCGATTTGTTGGTGAAAAGTGTTGGTAAGACTG
This sequence comes from Microcystis sp. M49636_WE2, assembly GCF_030065375.1. Classification (NCBI taxonomy): domain Bacteria; kingdom Bacillati; phylum Cyanobacteriota; class Cyanophyceae; order Chroococcales; family Microcystaceae; genus Microcystis; species Microcystis sp. M49636_WE2. The sequence goes on from NZ_JASJFG010000267.1 coordinate 23,920, forward strand.
GCCGCTTCCTGACCGGTCATGGCATCCACCACTAATAAAGTGTCGTCGGGCTTGACAATTTTCTTGATTTGTGCTAGTTCGCCCATCATCTGGGTGTCTATTTGCAAACGACCGGCGGTGTCGATGATAACCGTATCTACGCCCAATTCTTTGGCTTTTTCCACACCTTGACGGGCGATATCGACGGGATTAGCCTGAGAACCCATCTCGAAGACGGGAACATTTATCTGTTTACCGAGGGTGATTAATTGGTCAATGGCCGCCGGACGGTAAACATCGGTGGCCACCATCAGGCAGCTTTTGGACTGTTTGCGGAGATATAGGGCTAATTTGGCGGTGGCGGTGGTTTTTCCTGTCCCTTGCAACCCGGCCATTAAAATTACGGTGGGGGGTTTATCGGCCTGAGCTAGGGGAACGTTACTTTCCCCCATAATTTTAACTAATTCATCATAGACAATTTTGATAAATTGCTGGCCGGGATTGACTCCGGAAATCACTTCAGCGCCGAGGGCTTGTTTCTCGACCTCAGCAATAAATCCCTTGACTACCTGTAGGTTAACATCTGCTTCTAATAAAGCCCGCCGGACTTCTTTGAGGGTTTCTTGTATATTGGCCGAGGAGATTTTATCTTGACCTCGTAATTTTTTCCATGCGTCTTCTAAGCGGTCGGCCAGTGCGTCGAACATAGTTTCGGAATTAAATTTTTAACTAGATCGATTTTATCTCAAATGTC
>NZ_JASJFG010000081.1:0-2246 GCF_030065375.1 Microcystis sp. M49636_WE2
AATGCTCAAACCCAATGGCCTGATGGATTCCGTTTTTTGCGGTAAACCAAAATTAAGAGCATTCAAAACCCGATAATCGGTATTGTAAAGTTTCAATACAAATATGGTCAGATATAGTCAGGCATGGTAATATGTACAGACAAAACTATCGGACTAGGCAAAAAAAACAGGAATAAGTTATCGAACGGCTTGGAGGTGGTGGAAACAAGGGAATTTAACAGGCTATCAATTGACTTCTGGTACAATTATCACAACGGATGACAACCCTTCAAAACCCGACGCTGAGTTAAAAGACAACGGACAATAATGTTAGTAGCCGAAAGACACATTATCAAGAAAGGACATAGATTTTGGGCTGAGATAGATAATTTATCTTGGCAGTCTAAAAATCTCTACAACTCAGCCAATTATTTAAGCCGACAAAACTTCATTTATGGTCATGGCTATTTGACCTATAATCAGATGGCCTCTCTGATGAAAAAGACAGAACAGTATCAAGCTTTACCCGCTAAAGTTTCCCAACAAGTTTTAAGAGGATTAGACAAAAACTGGCCATCATTTTTTGCCGCTGCATCGGAGTTTAAAAGTCACCCCGATCAATTTCTGGTCAAACCAAAAATCCCTGGCTATAAGGAGCCAAAAAAAGGACGAAATCTCTTAGTTTACACGATTCAATCCCTAAGCAAAGTAGGTCTTCGGTACGGATTGGTCAAACTATCAGGGACTTCAATTACCTTGCCGACAAGAGTAGCGGAGCGCATAGCAGAAGTTAGAATAGTTCCTAAATGTGATTGTTATGTAATCGAGGTAATTTATGAGAAAACCGAACAGTTCTTAGCTCCTAATGAAAAAATAGCCGCGATAGATTTAGGCATAGATAATTTGATGGCTGTAACTTCAAATCAACCGGACTTTATCCCTTTGTTGATTAATGGCAGACCGTTAAAAAGCCTGAATCAATTTTATAACCAACGTCGGGCTAAGTTACAATCTCTGTTAAAAGGTAATCGTCAAAGTTCCCAGAGGATTTGCCGTTTAACTCGCTGTCGTAATCAGAAAGTAGATGATTATCTTCATCAGGCTAGTCGTTATTTAGTCAATCTTTTAGTTGACCAAGAGATAACAACTTTAGTAATTGGGAAAAATGACGGTTGGAAACAAGAAGTGAACTTAGGAAAAGTCAACAATCAAAAATTTGTGACCATCCCTCATGCTCGATTAATTGAGATGATTATTTATAAATGTCAATTAGAAGGAATCTCTGTGATTCTTCAAGAAGAATCCTATACCTCAGCTTCTAATTTTTTGAATGACGATCCTCTCCCCGTTTATGGACAGATAACTGAAAAGCCAGTGTTTTCAGGAAAAAGAATTAAGCGAGGGTTATATTGTACAGATAAGGGGATTCTGGTTCAATCTGATGTCATGGGTTCCTACAATATTTTACGAAAAGCATTCCCAAATGTGTTTAACCGCTATGGGATAGAGAGGTGCGTAGTTCACCCAAGGAGAATCAATCTCTCGAAGTAAAAGTGAAAGGAATTTCTGAAATGGAATTCAGTCTGTCTATATTTGACTATACTTTTACTAACTATTATTACTGGATGCTTAAGAGGGGAGATAGTGGTATCTTTTCCCCTATAATAGGCGATGACAAACTAATCAACCATCTGCACATCCGATGAATTAGCAACAGTTGCCAGTGCAGTCATGATTACTGGTATGGCGGTGGCGATGTTGGATGCGGGGATAATTTCCACGGCGGTCGAGGCTGCCGGTTTAAGGAAAGAAGTGGCGGAGGCGGCCATAAATTATCCTAATAATGATATTATTCAGACGCTATTTTCTCAGGAAGCCGTAGAAAAAGCGCAAGTTAATCCCCCAGCAAAAATGGAGATCAAAGCAGCCGATTTGCAACCGGATACGGCGATCAATAAAATTAATGATGCTGTAGCGGTGTTGAGAGGGAAAGCAACGCCCGAAGATCTGCAAGAGTACAAGGAATTTATTTATAATTGTGCCGAGACAGTAGCGGCAGGGGCGGGTAGCGGTTTATTTGGCACTGATAGTCCGAAAGTTAGCGAGAGGGAAACTGTGGCCCTAACTAGGGCTTGCTGAAAAAGTTTTTCGGTGGTGGCAGGGTGTGGGGTGTGGGGTGTGGGGTGTGGGGTTTTATCGATTTTCAGGTGGTCAACTACCTAATTTTCAGGGAAAAAGTACCTGAATTTTCCCCCCAATCACTCCAA
>NZ_JASJFG010000373.1:0-4682 GCF_030065375.1 Microcystis sp. M49636_WE2
CCCAGAATATCCCCTTGAACAGCAAACAAACGAGCAGTTTTGTTGGATTAGAAACGAATTTCATGCCATGACCCAACCCTATTTCAAGGATAAACTAATTATCACAGGTCATACTTTAACCTTTACCTTTCCCGATGTCAAACCGGGACAACTAGCTCGCGGCAACGGTTGGCTAGACATTGAAACTGGGGTTTATCATCCTCAAAGTGGTTGGTTAACTGCTTTAGATTGGACAAATCAATTAGTTTATCAAGTGCAGTCTCAAAATAAAAATTGTCGCACGATCCCTTTAGAAAAAGCCGTGGTTAATCTAGATATTGAAAAGATTTCTCGCTACTTCTCCAGGGAAAGCTCATCTAAATCACTGAACCTTTAATGGTGATCGGAAAAGAGAAGCGATAAAACCGGAAGCATCAGTTAAAATAGTTGATAATCTGATTAATACCCTTTTCTAATGACCCTTGAACTATTATACCAAGCCTTCATCGAAACAATTCAACATCCTGACCCTGAGATAAATCTAGCTCGGGCAGCCCTACAAATAGCCAATTTTGAATATCCGCGCCTCAAGATTGATCACTATTTAAATAGAATAAATTTAATGGCTGACGAGGTAAAAAAACGCTTACCCGATAGATTATATCCTTTAAAAATAGTCAAGGTTATCAATCAATATTTGTTTGAAGATTTACAATTTACTGGTAATACCCAAGAATACTATGACCCCCGCAATAGCTACTTAAATGACGTAATCGAGCGCCGCACGGGTATTCCGCTCACTCTCTCGATTATCTACTTAGAGATTGCCAAACAGATCGATTTTCCCATGGTAGGAATTGGTATGCCGGGCCATTTTATTATCCGTCCCGATTTCGAGGAAGTGGAAATTTTTGTCGATCCCTTTCACGGTGGTGAAATCTTATTTAAACAGGACTGTCAAGAAAGATTAAGTCAAGTTTATCAACAGCCAGTTAAATTAGAAGAACATTTTCTCAATATTGCTACCAATCAGCAAATTTTATTACGTTTGTTGACTAATTTAAAATATATTTACCTGAATCGTCAACAATGGTCTCAGACAATTCGGACAATAGATCTACTACTTTTGCTCATTCCTAATCATCCCCTAGAGCTGCGCGATCGAGGTTTAGTTTACTATCAAATTGGACAATTCAGCCGAGCGCAACAGGATTTAGGCTTCTATCTTGCCCTCCTACCCAACGCCCAAGATGCGGAATCAATTCGGCAATTATTGCAAAAAATTAACTCTTAAGTTGCCCATCGTCAGGAGATTATTTTTATTTGTTCTCCCCACACCCCACACCCCACCAACAAACTTTTTCAGCAAACCCTAACTAAAATGACTATTAGCCCTTCCTTAACCACAAAAAAACTCAAAATTGGTCAACTGCGAAAAGTCCATCATATCGCTTTCAACGTCAAAGATATGGAGGCTTCTCGTCATTTTTATGGGGAAATATTAGGCTTAGAGGAATTAGTGGGGGAAAAAATTCCCACCACCTTAAAAGAATTAGTTGCCCAGGGAAAAGTGGCCAATTTTATCACCCCCGATGGTACAGTAATTGACCTATTTTGGGAACCAGATTTAAACCCTCCCGACGACAATCCCGAAATCGCTTTTACCCGTGCCAACCATTTAGCCTTCGATATTGTCCCCGAATGCTTCGATTTTGCCCTAGAAGTGCTACAAAGTCAGGGAATTACTATTGCTAGTGGACCCGTGACCCGGCCGACTGGGAGAGGGGTTTACTTCTACGATCCCGATGGCTTTATCGTCGAAATTCGCTGTGACCCCGCATTTTAACGACTCAGAGGACGAAAACTGCCACTAAAAACCAGAAAAGTTAGGATAATCGCTAATATAATCGCCGTTATCGCAATTAGAGGCAGAGAAATATGTTTAACAGCGATCGCCAAGAAAGCCCAGATAAACACCCCGATAAAAGCCCGATCTTTTCGGTTTAAACCGACTAAAATTGCGATTATCGCCCCGATAACCAGGATTATTACCGTCCAGATCTGGTCAGTTAGACCCCATCGCTGCCAGTCGATCCAATCTAGCACCGAAGCGACGTTGACAATTGTGGCCACGGTAATCCAAGCGAAATAAATACTAATAGGAGCATTAACTAATAAACCCTGTTTACGATTGACAATCAAGCGATTAATTTCTAAGCGGAGATAGAGCCGGATGAGAGAAATTAAAATGCCTAGCATTGCCAGTAAAGACAGGGCAAAAAAACGGGATTGAAAAAGAATTACCCAGAGAATCTGACAAGCACTAGCGATGGCTAATTCGTAGCCTAACCGACGCAAACGCGGTTCAGTTTTATTAAAAGCCAAAGCTTGGTAAATTCCCAGACTAATTAAACCCAGATAAATTAATCCCCAGATCGCAAAAGCATAATTAGCGGGAACAATTAAGACATCTTGAAAAACTGTATTCGAGATAGCCCCGATATTTTCGCCCTTGAGAGGAAAAATATTAGCGAAAATATTGGTAATAAAAGCCCCTAGAATAGCAAATAAATTTAGTTCTTGTCGGAGACGATCTCGATCAAAATTCATAGGTCAATCAAAGACGGAAAACATCATTTCGCCCTGGGCGGCCAATTGCCCATCGACTCTTGCTTCCCCTTGCATTTTAGCAATTTTATTCATCTTGAAGGATAATAATTCCACCGTCATGATTAATTGATCTCCCGGCACCACAGGACGACGAAAACGGGTTTTATCAATGCCAGCGAAGGCAAAAAATTTCCCTTTCATCCCGGGTAATTGGGTCAAAATCACTCCCCCCACTTGGGCCATGGATTCAACAATTAACACCCCCGGCATCAAGGGACGACTGGGAATATGACCGGGGAAAAAAGGCTCGTTGATCGTGACATTTTTTAGGCCAACGGCTTTTTTACCTGGTACATAGTCAATAATCCGATCAACTAGGGCAAAGGGATAACGATGGGGCAGTAGTTGGCGAATTTCCTCGACGGTAAAGGTAGTTTTTATGACTGGTTCCAACTCGGTTAAGGCTTCGGTAACGATGGTCATGCAAGTCAAAAATTACAAGTGAGATCAGACATTATCTCACAATCAGTTATCAGTTATAAGTGATCAGTTTACTGGAAACGGCTGACAGCCTTTTTAATTGGGCATTTCAGTTAAACGAGCATTTTGATAATAATGGCTGAGAATGCGGTCATAAGTCACCCCTTGGTCAGCGAGGGAAAAAGCGCCCCATTGACTTAAACCGATCCCATGACCGAAACCGCGACCATTAATGGCAAAAGTACCGTTATTAGCTGAAATCGTGAATAGGGTACTACGCAGCTCGAGTATTCGCCGTAATTGGGTATCAGAGATTAATTTAGAGCCTTGATCGCCCACTATACGCATTCTAATCACTCGTCCGTGGGGAGTGGTCCTTTCGGGAGATAGCGATCGCACACGACCGACACCACCGATTAAACGGCCTAATTCCCCGGCGCTAAAGTTTTTTGACCATTGAAATACCGGGGCCACTTGGTCGTAATCGACGACACCGCGCAGGTAGGGTAAGGGGGAATTCCAAACATCCTCGACATTTTCCGTGTGGCCCCCAGAGGAGGAGTGAAACACCGCTAGAATCGGTTTGCCGTTGAAACTCATAATTTGTCCGGCGGTGGCCTTAACTGCCTCGTGGGTGCTAGTAAACTCGCTTTCTAGACCCTTATAAACTTGGGTGCGGGTGGTAGTATCAAGATCGTAGATGCGATTGCCGGAAGTGTTCATTTGGTAGAGAGCATAGGTACGCGCCGCCACAGATTGGGCTTTTAAGGCCTCTTGCGGCCAGGAGGGAATCGCCTCCGCACCGACGACACTATAGAGATATTCCTCTAAATCGACTAAATTTAGGGCTGTCACCCCAGAACCTTGCCGAATGATCCTTGTGCGTCCTCGATACCAGCGATCGTTAATCCAGACGTAACCATCATTCTCCGGTTCGATGATCAATTGACTGGCCTGCCAATCGGCCAAACCCACCGCTTTTCCTCTGGGATTAGCATTGAGGGCATTCATGGCGGTTAATTCTCCTAGGACTCTCCCGGCCCCATCTTTCACCACAGCATCGGTGGAACTACCCACGGAGACGGCACTAACACCTTTACTGATGGCAATGCGTAATTCGACAGCAGCTTGGACTGGAGCGATAATCAAAGCCCAAAAAACTAGGACGAGCCAACTATGAGCAGGCAGGCGCTGCAGGTAACTGCTCAGCAGCCTGGCTGTGTGTTTATTGGTCATGGGGGTCGGACTCCTCACACAATCGATCGATAATCAATTTTAACCGGACTGGGATTTTTTGGCTACTCCGGTTCGGAAAAATTTTTCCCCTGTCACTTTTTCCCGATTGTCTGAGAATTTTTCTGTCCTCTGACCCCTGAATGGGCAAATCGTCTTATTTTCTCCGATTAATCGGGATTTATTCGGTTTAGTCGATTATTCTAAGTAGGGAGGCGTTAAAAATTATCATATGCCCCCCTTATCAAGGGGGGATTAAGGGGGGATCGGCACCCCCCTTATCAAGGGGGGATTAAGGGGGGATCGGCACCCCCCTTATCAAGGGGGGATTAAGGGGGGAGCAAGGGGGGAGTAAGGGGGGATGAGGGGGGGATAAAGGG
>NZ_JASJFG010000335.1:0-1531 GCF_030065375.1 Microcystis sp. M49636_WE2
GATCGCAACACCCACAATGGCAAAACCGCTCAAATTCATCCAACTTCCGACGAAAACAAAGAACAGATGATGGATGCGGTCAGAAATATCCTGATCTCGGTGGGGGAAGATCCCGAAAGAGAAGGTTTATTAAAAACCCCCAAACGGGTGGCCGAAGCGATGCAGTTTCTCACCCAAGGCTATCAACAATCCCTGGAAACCCTCGTTAATGGTGCGATCTTCGATGAAGGTCATAATGAGATGGTATTAGTGCGCGATATTGACTTCTTTAGTCTCTGTGAACATCATATGTTACCCTTCATGGGTCGGGCCCACGTTGCCTATATTCCTAACCAAAAGGTGGTCGGATTAAGTAAATTGGCCCGCATTGTGGAAATGTATTCCCGTCGTTTACAGGTGCAAGAGCGCCTCACCCGTCAGATTGCCGAAGCGATTCAAGAAATTCTCGACCCCCAAGGGGTTGCGGTAGTCATGGAAGCAACTCATATGTGCATGGTAATGCGCGGGGTGCAGAAACCGGGATCCTGGACTGTCACCAGCGCCATGTTAGGAGTCTTCCAAGACGAGCAGAAAACCCGCGAGGAGTATCTTAACCTGATCCGTCATAAACCCAATTTCTTCTAGTCAGGGAAATGGGGGAATTCAACTAAAACCCCAACACCCTAAAACCTTCTAACTGATCACTGATCACTGAATGTTTGCAGTCGCTCTAACAAGAGGGCGACTTTTTTGATGTCTTTATCACCAGGCGATCGCTCAACGCCGCTAGAGACATCAATACCCTGGGGGTGCAGCCGAGTTAAAGCTTCACTAATATTATCGGGGTTGAGTCCTCCGGCCAGAAACCAGGGCAAGGGGGGCGAAAAACTGGCTAAGGCTTGCCAGTCTAAGGTATGTCCCGTACCGCCGAGCAATTGGGGATGGTAGGCATCTAAAAGTAAAGTATCGACGCTATTGAAGTAAATTGCCGACTTTTCCCAACTTTCTCTGTCTTTGATCCGCAAAGCTTTGATAATTTCCCGGTCGGGTAATAATTGCCGCAACCTTTGGCAATATTCGGGAGATTCCTTACCATGTAACTGCACACTTGTCAAGGGGGTTTTAATAATTATTTGCTGAATAATTTCCGGTTGCTCGTCGGCAAAAACCCCGATAAAATCAATTTTGTCGGGTATTGCGGCGGTAATAGCGTTAATTTGCTCGATTTTGACGTAACGAGGCGAACTCGGTACGAGGATAAAACCTAAGGCCGTTGCTCCTAAATTGGCGATCGCTCGTCCTTGGTCCGGTTGGGTAATGCCGCAAATTTTAATTCGCATTTAATCTTATTCGCAAAACGTTACAAAAACTGTTAAGTATTCAAACAAAAAGCAGTTTCGGGTCAAGAGCTTTTTATAATGCCCTGTGGTTAACAAAATCTTATCAAGACTGGAGCGCAAATGATCCCTTCCGCCTTACTTTTAGCCACTGCTCAAACCATTCCCTGGAATTTATCCGTCGGCATTACCATGACGTTAGCTAACCTAGTAGC
>NZ_JASJFG010000567.1:0-1182 GCF_030065375.1 Microcystis sp. M49636_WE2
GGGAACCATGCGCGATAAAGTCGATCGGATTATGGAAATTGCCCAGATGATCGTCGAACAGTTAAATCTCGATGAACAAAGTCGCAGTGATATAGAGTCCACTGCCATGCTTTGTAAAGCGGATTTAGTTACCCAAATGGTTTATGAATTTCCTGAATTACAGGGAGTAATGGCCGAAAAATATGCTTTAATTAGTGGTGAATCGGCTGTAGTTGCCCGGGGCATTTTTGAACATTATCTGCCTCGCAATGCCGGGGATCTACTCCCGGAAACAATAACCGGTCAAGTGGTGGGAATTGCCGACAGATTGGATACTTTAGTCGGTATTTTTGGACTGGGAATGCTGCCCACTGGTTCTTCAGATCCCTTCGCTCTCCGTCGGGCTGCCAATGCAATAATTAGTATTATCTGGTCAGCCGATTTTAATATCAATCTTTTGGCATTAATTGAGCAAATAGCTCAGGATTTTGTCACCAGTCATCCCGATAAACCCAACCCAGTCAATCTGATTAAAGATTTTTTTTTACAACGTCTGCAAACTCTCTTAATTGATGATTTGAGCATAGATTACGATCTCGTTAATGCAGTTTTAGGGGAAAACGATCCGGAGTATAAGTCTCGCGCTTTAGAAAATTTATTAGATACCCGTGAACGCGCTCGCTTTTTATCCCAAATTCGTCAGGATGGTCAGTTAGCCAACATCTATGAAACCGTCAATCGCTCGACCCGTTTAGCACAAAAAGGAGATTTAGATACAACTACCCTAGAAGCCAAGGCAATCATCAATACGGAGTTATTTGAACAATCCTCCGAATCAGCATTTTATAACGCTTTAATTGCCCTAATTCCCGAAACTATCAGCGCAAGAGAGCAAAGAGATTATCAGCGTCTCCTCACTGCTTTAACGGCAATTTCTCCCCTGGTGGCTGACTTTTTTGATGGCGAAAATAGTGTGTTAGTGATGGCAGAAAAAGAATCTGTCCGTCGCAATCGTTTAAATCTGTTGGGTTTACTGCGAAATCACGCCCGAGTCCTAGCAGATTTTGGCGCAATTGTCAAGGGATAATTCAGTTATCAGTTATCAGTTATCAGTTATCAGTTATCAGTTATCAGTTATCAGTTATCAGTTATCAGTTATCAGTTATCAGTTATCAGTTATCAGTTATCAGTTATCAGTTATCA
>NZ_JASJFG010000689.1:0-6218 GCF_030065375.1 Microcystis sp. M49636_WE2
AATTAACCCGATTGTTATCTGGTCCACTTGGGTAGCTTTTCGCGATCAACCGGAAATTGTTTTCTATCGAGTTATCTTTTCTTTGTTCATCGCTACGGTTATCGGTATTATCTTTAGTATCCAAAAAGATCCCCGACCGCTCCTCCAAACCTCTTTGGCAAAAAGCCTCAATTGGCAACCGGAAACACCGGAAAAAGAATCTATCCCACTACTACTACAATCCGGTTCTTTTCTGATCGGTAATTCTGGCAAAACTTTGCGCTTAGATGAAAGTTTTGCCGCTACTGCTGTCCTACCAGCAGTGCAAGCAATCCCGATGAAAAGGCGCTGGTTAACTTTTCTGGAAAACGTGGTGATGGAATTACGCGAATTAGGAGGAGTGTTAATCTTAGGAAGTGCTATAGCGGCCGGTTTACAGGTGTTTGTTCCCCGGGAATTTGTTCTTAATTTGGGTCAGGATCCGATTACTTCGATCTTGGCCATGATGCTGTTAGCGGTAATTGTTTCGATTTGTTCCACGGTTGATTCTTTTTTTGCTCTCTCCTTTGCCTCTAGTTTTACCAGTAGTTCCCTACTGGCTTTTCTAGTGTTCGGTCCAATGATTGACCTGAAAGGTATTGGTTTAATGTTGTCTATTTTTAAACCGAGAATGTTAATTTATCTCTTTGCTTTAGCAGCGCAAATGACTTTTTTACTCACCTTGGCTCACAGTTATTTATTTTAGGTCAGTACCTGGATAGTTTTTCCCATGAATTCATCACGTCTAAAAATAATCGTCCCGCAATTTATCGATATTATTGCCCTAATCGGTTGGGGTTCATTACTATTTAAATACTGGATAACTGGACAGTTAAATTTACTGATCCATCCTAATTATTTTTTTCTGGTTCTCATCACCAGTATTGCTTTATTTATTCTGGGAATAGTCAAGCTTTGGACATTATTAAAGCAGTGGCAAAAAAAGATTAATTTAGATAGTAACGATAATCGATCGCATATTACCATTCTTCCTAAACATTTTGGCTCAGGTTTATTAGTAATAACTGCCCTTTTAGGTCTATTTATCGCCCCGCAGCCCCTCAGTAGTCAAATCGCATTACAGAGGGGAATTAGTGAATCTTTACCCCTAACTCGCGTGCAAACTCAATCCTTTGGCACTACCGTTAAACCAGAGGAAAAAAGTTTAATTGAATGGGTAAGAACTTTGAATGCTTACCCCGAACCTGATGCCTACACGGGACAACCGGTAAAAGTCACAGGTTTTGTGGTACAATTACCCCAACTACCCGATAATTATTTATTAATTAGTCGCTTTATTCTTACCTGTTGTGCCGTGGATGCTTATCCCGTGGGTTTGCCAGTGAAACTATCAGGAAGTCGCAGTCAATATCCCAATGACACTTGGTTAGAAATCACTGGAGAAATGACCACGGAATCCTTACCCGTAGAGGTGGGAAAATCAACCACCAGAAGACAATTAGTAATTAAGGCTAAATCGGTGAAATCTATACCCACTCCTGTGGATCCCTACGGATATTAACAGTTAACTGTTATCAGTTGTTTCTAACCATCTACTATAATGATCAAGACCTTACAACTACAACCGATTGATAAATTAGCGATAACATTAATTGTATCCCTAACTTTAGTAATTGGTGGCTTAATTTGGTTGGGTAATAGCTGTGGTAATCAATGTCTTTTACAAACTGGTCCAAGAGTCAAGGAATTTAGCTGGGAAAATCGAGAAATTGGTGCGGAAGATCAAGCATTTATTATCACTTTTGATCGCCCCATGGATCATGCTAGTGTAGAAAAAAATCTAGTGATCGATCCTCCGCTGCCGGGGAAGTTTAGTTGGGCCGGAAGACGATTAGCTTATACTCTCACTTCTCCCATTCCCTACGGAGAAAAATACCATCTGCAAATTGAAGGTGCGCGGGAACAATTTCCCAGCGGTAATCGATTAGGACAAACCCTAGCAATCTTTGAAAGAGAATTTAAAAGTCGCGATCGAGCTTTTGCCTATATTGGCACTAATGGGGAAGAACAGGGAAGATTAATTTTTTATAACCTGACCGAGGAGAAAAAAACCCTCTTAACCCCCGCAGATTTGACCGTTATGGCTTTTGAATTTTACCCTGATGGTAAAAAAATTCTCTTTTCGGCCGTGGCGAAAAATCAGGGAGTACAGGGAATTCGTGAACTGCAGCTTTACCAAGTTGATAGCAGTCAATCCCCTGCAAAAATTGAGTTAGTGCTAGACAATAAAGATTATCAAAATAATCACTTTGATTTAGCTAAAGATGGGGAAACTATTGTCGTGCAGAGAATTGAGCGCCGCAATCCGATTAACTTCGATTTATGGGCAGTTAAATTGGGGGAAAACCCCCAACAATTAAACATCCAAGGCGGGGAATTTTTGATTGCACCTGATAGTAAAACTTTGGCTGTCACCCAGGGGGAAGGAATTGCGCTTTTGCCTTTAAAATCAGAAACAAAACCCCTAGATTTTTTACCAAAATTTGGGCGAATTTTGAATTTTTCTGCTGATGGTACGGCTGCGGCAATGGTGAATTTTAATACTGATAATGCCAAAATGCGTTATATTCGATCGCTTTTTTATGTCAATAATCAAGGATTACAAAAACGCTTACTCAATCTACAAGGTTCGATTATAGATTGTCAATTTAATGCCACTGGTAGTGATTTATATTGTTTGTTAACTGAGTTAGTTACTAACAGTCAAGAGTACAAAGAAAAACCCTATTTTGCTAAAATAGATGTGAAGACTGGTCAAGTGACTCCCCTACTGGAATTAGCCGATTATCGTGATATTCACATTAGTTTATCTCCCGATAGTTTAGCGATTATTTTTGATCAACTTCGCACCAGTTATGATACTAATCCGACTAATCCCTTGACTACTGACTCAGGAGAAACAATTATCAGTGGTCGTTTGTGGATGTTAATTCCTCCCCTACAAGATGGAGTGAAAGCAAGTAAATCTGATTTAATGGAATTACCTCTAGCGGGAATTCGTCCCCAGTGGATGCCATAGAATTACCATCATTAACTTAGGAATTATTTCGATGCTGTCAAACTCAGAAAAATTAGCCAAATTGCGTCAGTATTTTGCCAGTGGTTCCACTCGTTCTTATCAATTCCGTCGTCAGCAGTTAGAGAAGTTAAAACAGGCAATCATTAAATATGAAGCAGAGATATATCGAGCTTTATATAGTGATTTAAAGAAAAGTCCCGAAGATTGTTGGATTACTGAAAATGGCTTCCTTTTGGTGGAAATTAATACCGCTTTAAAAAATTTGCGCTCATGGATGCAACCCAAAACCGTTAAAACTAATCTTTTAAATTTTCCCTCCTCCAGTCAGATTATTCAGGAACCTTTAGGAGTGGTTTTAATTATTGCTGCTTGGAATTATCCCCTCCAATTGTTATTAGTGCCTTTAGTCGGTGCTATTGCTGCTGGTAACTGTGCGGTATTAAAACCGAGTGAATTTGCCTCAGCGACGGAAAAATTAGTAGTTAAAATAATTGAAGAAATATTCCCAGAAGAATATGTGTTAATTGTCTCGGGAGATGGTGCGGAAGTAATTCCGAATATGTTAGACAGTTTTACCTTTGATCATATATTTTTTACTGGCAGTACAAGGGTAGGAAAAATTATTTATCAACTAGCGGCAGCAAAGTTAATTCCCGTTACTCTAGAATTAGGGGGAAAAAGTCCCTGTGTTATCGAAGCTGATGCTAATATTTCCGTGGCAACCCGTCGCATTGCCGTGACAAAATTCTCTAATTGTGGTCAAATGTGTATCGCAGCTGATTATGTTTTGGTACATCAATCCCAGCAGGAGAATTTGATCAGAGAATTAGCTAATACTATTGTTAATTTTTTCGGTGAGAATGCCAGATTAAGTGCTGATTATGGTAAGATAATTAATGAGAAACAATTTGATCGCTTGATTGACTTGCTCCAAGATGGTGAGATTGTTTTTGGAGGCAAAACCGATCGAGAAAATTTATATATTCAACCAACTTTATTAACTAATGTTTCCCTCGATGCTCCTATTATGCAAGGAGAAATATTCGGTCCAATTTTACCGATCATTGCCTTTAGCACTTTTGAGGAAGCTTTAGCAATTATTGCTAAAAACCCTAACCCTCTAGCTTTTTATCTGTTTACTACCAAGACAAAAACCGAAAAGAAATGGTTAGAATCAGTCCAGTTTGGGGGAGGTTGTATTAACAACAATAGTTTTCATTTTACTAATCCTAGTTTACCCTTTGGTGGTCGGGGAAATAGCGGTATTGGTAGCTATCATGGTCGTTTTTCCTTTGAGAATTTTAGTCACCAAAAAGCGATTATGAAAACACCTCTTTGGTTCAATCCCGCTTTAAAATATCCGCCTTTTAAGGGTAAATTAGGCTTATTTAAGTTATTAGTTCGGTGAAAAGCTATAGTTTAGGTTAAGGCTTTTAAGAGAGCTTGAAATTTAAGCTGAATTTCTGCTAGTTCTTTTTCCGGATCGGAACCGGCAACAATACCCGCACCGGCGTATAATCGCGCTCGATCGCCTTTAATTAAGGCCGAACGAATACCAACAATAAACTCACTATTATTTTGACAATCGATCCAACCCAAAGGAGCGGCATAAAGAGAGCGATCAAAGGTTTCATAATGACGAATTTGTGCTAAAGCGATCTCGGTGGGAACCCCAGCAACAGCAGGAGTGGGGTGTAGTTGGGCAACAATTTCGAGGGGATGGATGGAGGGTTTTAGTTTGGCATGGATAGGAGTCCAGAGATGTTGAATATTGGAGAGTTTTAACAATCTAGAAGGAGAATTTTGCGGATTTAAGCCAATTTGTCGCAGTTTTTGGTTAATAAACTCACTAACGGCCCGATGTTCCCGTTGTTCTTTTTCACTAGCGAGGAGTTTATTGGCAAAGAGAGCATCTTCGATCGCATTTTCTCCCCGGGGAGCGGATCCCGCTAAAGCATCGGTGATTAATTGCCCCTGATGGACAGTTAACAAGCGTTCGGGACTAGCGCCGATAAAATGATCTCCCCGTCCATTGCCGAGGGAAAAAGTGTAGCAATCGGGATGACGCTGACGCAAATTATCGAGACAGTTTACCAGATGAAAAGGACGGGGAGAAATCACGTCAAGAGCGTGAGCAAGGACAATTTTGCTCAAATTTTGAGCCTGGATAGATTGGAGTGCATCGGCAACAGCCGCTTGAAAATTATAGGTAGGATGAATATAGTAACTACAGGAATCCTGGTGGGGATTTTGTCGGCAATTGCTCGAGTTATTTTGGATAATTTTGAGGTTATTAATAGTTTCTTCGAGGGAGTTTTCTATTTCTTTTTCGCTGGTGATTAGGAGATTGGTCAGGAAAAAATATTCCGACTGTTTTTTGATAATTTGAAACTTAGGCAGGGTTAGGGTAGCTGAGGGAAAGGGGGTAGCTATTTCCGAGTCGAAAAAAGTGAAACTACAAAAGATGCGGGGAGTAATCTCGCTATAGTTATCAATTTTGATAATTCTTTGTTGACAGTTTTCAATAAATTTTTGAGCTTTTAAAAAACGTTGTTTACCGTGGAAAGTGGCAGTAAAGGCGATTCCGTAGCCGAGAAAAGCGGTTTCTTGTTCGGGATTTTCCCAATAACAATGGGTGGGATAGCTAGGGGCAATCCGAGAGAGAATTTCTAGGGGATCAAGGGGGGAAATTTTTTGACAAAAACTAACGATCGACGGATTTCCCTTTTCTGCGGCTAACAGTTGCGGGTTGAGGATAAAGTCATAGAGGCCGCGAAGATCAGCAATCGGACTATCAGGATAGGAAAGGCGAGGAACGGCAGAAGTCATGTCAAGTTTTTTGTATTTTTTGCAAAAAAACCATGATTAATGGTATGTAATCCCCACAGATGTGGCCAGAGTCAAGGCTCTCTTTTTAACTATGATATCGGAGAAAGGGTCTTTAGGCAGAAAAGGAGCGAGATATTTGTGACGATTAACCGCGTTGGAGACAAATGAAGGCTTAAAATCTCCAGAGATGGCTATTATTTAAATGGGCAAAAAAATTAATTTAATAACTGCTACTTTACAAGTTTGTGGAAATTGCCGCCACGGGACAAGTGGGGATACATTGTTCACAAACCACACAACGGGAACGCAAAAACTTAAGACGAAAACTTTC
>NZ_JASJFG010000576.1:0-4577 GCF_030065375.1 Microcystis sp. M49636_WE2
GGTTCACATGGTAGTGGTGAAAATTGAACCGTCTTTACCCGCTTTTACGATTATTGCCAGAGAAAAGGATACAGTCCGTCTGGGCGATCGAGATAGGAAAACTGGTAAATTAACCCTAGCGGCCATGGAAAGAGCGATCGCTGCTTTAAAACGCTGTCACGATCTAGCTATTAGTCTCCACGCGGATCAGATTATTGCCGTTGCCACCAGCGCCACCCGGGAAGCGGCCAACGGCGACGAGTTTTTGGCTTTAATCGAGAAAGAAGTCGGTATTTCTGTAAATCTCATCTCCGGACAGGAGGAAGCTCGCCGGATTTATCTCGGTGTCGTCTCGGGAATGGATTTCCAAAATCAAGCCCATATTATTATCGATATTGGTGGTGGTTCCACGGAATTAATCTTAGCTGATAGTCAAGAAATTCGCTTTCTTAGTAGTACCAAAATCGGCGCGGTGCGTTTGAGCCAAGATTTCATCACTACCGATCCCATTAGTACCACAGAATTAGCCTATTTAAGGGCATACACCAGGGGAATGTTGGAGCGAGCAGTAGAGGAAATTAAACATCATTTACAGGTGGGAGAAGTGCCGCGTTTAGTGGGAACTTCTGGCACGATCGAAACTTTGATGACTATCCATGCTTTGGAGAAATTGGGTGAAATTCCCAATCCTTTAAATGGTTATCAATTAACCCGCAAAGATGTCAAAGAATTGGTCAAACGTTTCGCCGCTTTGGACTATAACCAAAGACTGGCAATTCTGGGGATGTCCGATAAACGGGCCGAGATAATTCTAGCTGGTTCGATCGTGCTTTTGGAAGCGATGACCATGTTAGATGTTGATAAGTTAGTTCTCTGTGAAAGGGCCCTGCGAGAAGGGGTGATCGTCGATTGGATGCTGACGCACGGGTTAATTGATAATCGGTTACTTTATCAGAGTGAAATCCGTCAGCGCAGTGTTTTGAAAATAGCGAAAAAGTATCAAGTTAATTTAGAATCTGCTGAGAGAATAGCGGCATTTTCCCTGTCTTTGTTCGAGCAAACTCAAGCACAATTACATTCTTGGAATCAGGAGGCTAAAGATTTATTATGGGCGGCGGCTATACTGCATAATAGTGGTTTATATGTTAGTCATGCTGCCCATCATAAACATTCCTATTATTTAATTCGTAATGGTGAACTGTTGGGCTATACGGAAATAGAGTTAGAAGTGATCGCTAATATCGCTCGTTATCATCGCAAAAGTAAGCCGAAGAAAAGGCACGATGATTTTATGAAATTAACTGAATACTATCAGTATATGGTCAGACATTTAAGTGCTATACTGCGCTTGGCTGTGGCTTTAGATCGGCGACAAATAGGAGCGATTAAAAAGATTGAATGTAAGTACGATCCTGAATATAGAACCCTACATCTGCATCTTTTTCCCAATAATGCTGAAGATGATTGTGCTTTAGAATTGTGGAGTTTAGACTATAAAAAACCTGTTTTTGAGGAAGAATTTGGGGTGAAAGTGGTGGCAACTTTGGCATTTTTACCCTTAAACCATGAGCGTTGATCGGTTATCCCCGACTACCGCCGGTAGCTTGAAATCGGCAAGATTGGAATTTTCGAGACTTTTTACCTATTATTCTAGGTCAAGATTATCGATCGAGGTAAATTGATAATTTTTGTTGATAGTCAAGCAGGAAAACCGTTAAAAACTGCGAAGTTACTGTTATAATCCAGGGGGAATAGGAACGCAGAAAGAAAAGGAGTAGAAAAACTTGTTGCAATTAGCTAAAATTGGTCGCTTGATCGCTCTTGGTTGCTTAGGAACGATACTGACTAGCTTTCCTGTCCTCTCGGCCGAGAGAATCACTTTTATCTTAGCGCCCTTTAGTCGTACCCTAGAAATTAGTTCCCTAGAAAAGTTCGCCAAAACTGGCAGAATTGACGCTAATCTAAGACAATATTTAGGTAATACAACCGCCGAACAACAAAGAGAATTTCGGCAAGCTTTAACCACAAGTAAAGAAATTAATCCCGTCCTGATCTCGCGCTTTTTTAACACCACAATGGGGGAAGATATCCTCAACCTTTTAGGGGAACTGATCACTATTCAAGGGGGGATTAATGGTAAATTCGCCCTGCGTTCTGCCCTAATTAAATCAGCTTTTGAACCGGGAGGGGTAACTATTCTTAACCTGCTGCGTAATCTGCCCACTAATATGCAGATTGATGTGACAAGAGTGCAAAGATTAGCTAGGGCGATCGATGTCGTCCTGAAAGCCACCACAGTATTCACGGAAAAGGTGGCGCAATTATCCTTAGAAGAAGCTAAAAAGGCTGGTGAAATTAATTTTACCGCCATGACCGACCCTCGACAACCGGGACCGCGACAAGTAGAACAAATGCGGCTGGATTTAACCGATGGCCGTCGTCAGAGGGAACTTTATCTGATCATTGTGAAACCCAAGGGGCAATTAACCCAGAAAACCCCCGTTATCGTCTTTTCCCACGGTTTAGCTTCCCGTCCCGAAGATTTTCTCCGACAAGCGGAACACTTGGCCAGTTACGGTTATCTCGTCGCCATGCCCCAACACCCCGGCAGTGATACCCTACAGGTGCAGAATCTGCTCGCCGGTTTATCGCGGATGGTTTTTTATACCAACGAATTTGTCAATCGTCCATTGGACATATCTTTTGTGATCGATGAATTGCAAAGACGCAACGCTAGGGAATTTCAGGGGCAATTAGATTTAGATAATGTGGGAGTTGCTGGACATTCCTTCGGCGGTTATACAGCCTTAGCTGTAGGTGGAGCGACGATCGATTTCGAGAATTTACAACGGGACTGCCAAAGAAGATTAGCTTTTCTCAATGTCTCCCTCTTGCTGCAGTGTCGTGCTTTGGATTTACCCCGAGAAAAATACAACTTTCGCGATCCGAGAATAAAAGCGATTTTTGCGGTTAATCCGTTTAATTGGAGTATTTTTGGCTCTAAAGGACTAGCTAAGATCGAAATTCCCACTTTTGTAGTCGCAGGAACCTACGATCCCGCTACCCCCGCTATTTTTGAACAGGTGCGCTCTTTTCCCCTCCTCAATACCGAAAATAAGTATTTAGCTCTGATTGAAGGTCAAGCTCACGTTGATTTTTCGGTACTAGATGCGGGAATTAACGAAGCGATCGAATCCGTAGCCGATCTTACCCTGCCCGCACCATATCTGATCGATAGTTACGCCCATTCCCTATCTTTGGCCTTTTTTGAGGTGTATATTTGCAAAAACCCCGGCTATAAACCTTTTTTACAGGCGGCCTATTCCCAATATCTCAGTCAAGGCCAGGAGTTTAGAAGTTTTCTGATTACCCGCGCCTCCTCGGCCGCTTTAGAACAACTCATCGAAGATTTTATCGCTCAAAATGTCCGTTAATCAGTTATCAGTTATCAGTGATCAGTAAACTGATCACTGATAAGCTCCCCACTTCCCCACTTCCCCACTTCCAATTCATCATTCATAATTCATAATTTATATTTGTTGAGGGCGTTTAAGGAGTAATTGGATAGCCAAAAGAATTAAACCAATGGTGACAAAAACAAAAATAAAGGTTCCTAGAGAAGCTAAACCAAAAACTAAAGTCCGGACAGCACTGCCAATTCTCAAGGCGATCGAACTGTGAGCAACCATTGGTTTTGAGTAAAAAGAATGACCGATCGCTGCCGTGAGATAATAGAGAATTGTCCCCAGTGCTGCCGAAATTGCCGCACCAACCAAACAGCGAGTGGGAGTAACTTTCTTGGTTTCTAATTCTGTGGTCATTACTTTTTAGTTCTCAAATATTGTCCAGCTTAAATTTTAATTCTTTTCCCCGACTAGAACCAAGGATCGAGGACGGAAGGAAAAGAGGTATTGACTTCCGAGGAGACGATCAGATACTGATTTGCGTCTAGTTCCCGTTTTAACTGTTCCCAATCGCCGGGGTCGGTTAACTTCTCATAAACAGGGGCAGCGGAAACGATCATTTCCTTATCCGATGACCGGTTTTGGGAAGGAAGAACTGAATTAGTCAAATCAGGCAACTCCTGGCCGAGAATAGTCGGATTTGCGCTCTCAGGGGAAGCTGTGGGCGAATTTAGGCTAATTTCCCGCTTTAGTGACTGTAATTCACGGTTGAGAGCCTGTAATAACTGCTCGATCGCCTCGATTCTCCCGAAAACATCCGGGGGAATCTCAGGATTATTGGCAGCAGAGAGGGAGGGTAAAGTTAATTGATCAGCCATGACACGCTCGATTTCCTCTAGGGTAGTATAACCTTGGCCGACTAATTCTAAACCGTAGGCGAGGAGAGACTTGAATCCTGCCTGTGTTGCCGCTTTTTTGAGCATATCGGCGGATTTATTCTCAGCGATGCAAGTTTTCAGGTCAGGGGTAATCGTGATTACTTCAAAGACCCCAATCTGGGACTGATAACCGATGCCGTGACAATGACGGCATAATCTGCCTTTTTCCCGCGCTTGGATGATTTCTTCGGCAGTGAGGGAATTAGCTTTATAAAAGCTGTATTGAGCAGCTTGGGCGGGAGAAAGACCAAATTTA
>NZ_JASJFG010000129.1:0-1810 GCF_030065375.1 Microcystis sp. M49636_WE2
ACAAGTAGAAATTTATCGTCAAGGACAGGCAGTAGAAATTTTAACTAATCCAGAGAGTTTATCGGGGGAAAATATTTTATCTCAATTTGTCTTAGAACTTGATAGTATTTGGTAATTATATAATCCTATAAAAGAGAATCTAAACATGATGACAGTAGTAGAAGTTAAATTTGAATCTTGGCAACTCAGCGATGAACAGTTTTTTCAACTTTGTCAGGATAACCGAGATTTGCGCTTGGAACGCAACCCAAAAGGAGATTTAATTATTATGCCACCGACGGGAGGAAAAACGGGCAATAGTAACGGTAGAATCACCCAACAATTATTTAATTGGTCAGATAACAATGGTAAGGGTATCGCTTTTGATTCTTCCACAGGATTTAAACTACCGAATGGGGCCGATCGCTCTCCCGATGCTGCTTGGATACCTTTAGATAAATGGCAAGCTTTAACCCCGCAACAAAAGGAAAAATTTTTACCTCTATCTCCCGATTTTGTCATTGAATTAATGTCCGCTAGTGACAACTTAGAAACTGCTAGAAAAAAAATGCAGGAATATTTAGATAATGGGACTCGTTTAGGTTGGTTAATCAATAGAAAAACTAGAGAAGTGGAAATTTATCGTCAAGGACAGCCAGTAGAAATTTTAACTAATCCGGAGAGTTTATCGGGGGAAAATATTCTGCCAGAATTTAGTTTAAATCTTACTTTGATTTGGTAAATCAGAGGTAGTGATTGCCGTTTAAAGCTTGGCTTTGTTAGGCATTATATTCATCGATAAAATACGAAACTTTAGTTTTAAGGAAGATAGTCATAATCAAGGATTTCTGCAAGGGTAAAGGGTGATTCAATCGGGAATAAATCAGCAGCAAGTTGATACTTTCTGACAGTATCTTCTCTGGCTGCTTGGTAACAATCTATCCAGATTTCAGGAATCAATCTTCTCAGACTTGGACTCTCTTTTAATAAGCGTTGAACTTGTCGGCGTTGTTCAACAACTGTGCTGCGCCACCCTTGAGCATTTGTTTCCTTTTCAGTTAGCCAGTAAGTCAATTTAAGCAGATGTTCAGCAATGACGGTTAAGCGACTTTCTAGTTCTCGTTTTTCACTCCTTCCCATCGTTTCAATTTCTTCGATTAAATTTTCCAAGTCTAATTTTTCAAAACGATGTTCTTTGAGTAAATTAGCGGTTTCTTGTAACCATCGGTAGAAATCTTCTTGATAAAGACTTTTACCTGACGAGACTAACGACTTTTCGATGCTCATTTGATGATGACCTAGAAAAAAGAATTCTTAGATAATTTAAAAGCGACTCCCCGATCTCAAAAAGATTGGCAGAATATCGCAGGATTACTCCTGAAAACATCAGAACTTTAAATTTAAGCTAAAATTGGGTAAAACATCTTCACCCGATAAATCAGTGGGATTTTCTAAGATATCTACTTCCTTTCCTTGACGATAAATTTCAACTTGCCGATTCTGGGGATCGATTAACCAGCCTAACCTTGCGCCATTTTCCCTATATTCGAGCAGTTTTTTCTGTAATTTGTCAAGACTATCAGATTCAGACCGCAATTCCACCACAAAATCGGGACAGAGGGGAATAAATCCTTTTTTCTGCTTAGGGGTTAAAGATTCCCAGCGTTCTCGACTCACCCAAGATAGATCGGGAGAACGAATCGCCCCATTTGGTAGTATAAATCCAGTGGAAGAGTCAAACCCGACTCCTAAAGCTTCATTTTCTTCGCACCAGCGAAACAATTGTCCTGTTATACGAAAATTTCGCTGTCCTGATTCACCACCTGTCGGG
>NZ_JASJFG010000607.1:0-2466 GCF_030065375.1 Microcystis sp. M49636_WE2
GATTTTAGGTTCGATCCCCCCTGCCCCCCTTGATAAGGGGGGTGCCGATAGGCGGGGGGATCCCCCTTGATAAGGGGGGTGCCGATAGGCGGGGGGATCCCCCTTAATAAGGGGGGCATCTGATAATTTTTAACGCCTACTTACTTATGATAAAATGCCTTCAAAGACAGGTAAGGGAAAACTTGTAATTATTCACTCAATAAAATAACTGATAGCCGAGATGAAACCCTGTTACTGCATTAATCCCGATTGTTCTCAACCAGACCATCCGAGTAATAATAACTCGAATACTCGTTACTGTCAAAGTTGCGGCTCTGAGTTGTTGTTAAATGGTAAATATAGGGTAAGTCGGTTATTGAGTGATACGACCGGTTTTGGCGTTGTTTATGAGGCTTTTGAAGGTTTTACAGCCAAAATCCTCAAGGTATTACAAGAAAAATGGAATAATGAACCGAAGGCAGTGGAATTATTTAAACGGGAATATGACGTTTTATTAGAGTTGAGTCGTCAAAATGTCACCGGTGTTCCTCGCGCAGATGCCTATTTTCAATATTCCACAAGGGAGGGGAAAATATTACACTGTTTAGTTATGGAAAAAGTGGAGGGGATTAATTTAGAACAGTGGCTAAAGCAGTATGATAAGTTAAGTCAAAAACGAGCCTTAAAATGGCTGAGAGAAATTACTTTAATTCTCGATAAAATTCATCAACAGAATTGGCTGCATCGAGATATTAAACCCCCTAATATCATGCTGCGGAATAGTGGCGAGTTGGTGTTAATTGATTTTGGCACAGCAAGGGAAGAAACCCAAACCTATCATCAAAAGGTAAAAGGTCAACAGGTGACAGGTATTACCTCAGCCGGATATACACCCAATGAACAACAACATGGCCAAGCAGTGATTCAATCAGATTTTCATGCTTTAGGACGAACTTTTGTGCATTTATTAACCGGAAAACATCCCTTAGAAATTTATGATGCGGTTAATGATGTTTTATCTTGGCGAGAAGAAACGGAAAATATTCACCCGTTATTGTTGGATTTTATTGATGAGTTGATGGGAAGATTACCCAAGAATAGACCGGCTAATACTAGGGTTATTTTACAGCGTTTGGATGAGATTGAACGGCAATTAAAGTTACCTCCTATAAATCCTAATAGGCCATCTCCACCAGCAGCAAATCCGCAGCCTGTTGTAACTCAAAAACAACCGCCAGTTATTCCTAAGATTAATCCTTCTCCGCCAGTTTCACCTGTAGCTGTACCAAAAAAAACACCAGCACAACTGGTTAAAAATAATAATCTGAGAAATGGATTAATAGCTCTTGGTGGAGTTTTGTTATTAGGAGTAGGAATAACGCAAGGTTATGGTTATTTTAAATATTTAGAGTTTCCTGCTAGTCCTCAATTATTAATATCTGATTTATCTAGTCTTCGCTTCTTAGATAAAAGCCTTACTGGTCATTCTAGCTGGGTTGATTCAGTAATATATAGTCCCGATGGTCGCTATTTAGCTAGTGGTAGTTGGGACAAAACTATCAAAGTTTGGGATGTAGTAACGGGAACAGAATTGCGTACCCTTACTGGTCATTCTGGCCAGGTTTATTCACTAGCATATAGTCCCGATGGCCGCTATTTAGCTAGTGGTAGTTCGGACAAAACTATCAAAATTTGGGAGACAGCAACGGGAACAGAATTGCGTACTCTTACTGGTCATTCTATGACGGTTTGGTCAGTGGCATATAGTCCAGATGGCCGCTATTTAGCTAGTGGGAGTCTTGACAAAACTATCAAAATTTGGGAGGTGGCAACGGGAAAAGTGCGTACCCTTACTGGTCATTATATGACGTTTTGGTCAGTGGCATATAGTCCCGATGGCCGCTATTTAGCTAGTGGTAGTTCGGACAAAACTATCAAAATTTGGGAGACAGCAACGGGAAAAGAATTGCGTACTCTTGCTGGTCATTCTAAAGGGGTTTGGTCAGTAGTATATAGTCCCGATGGCCGCTATTTAGCTAGTGGTAGTAGTGACAAAACTATCAAAATTTGGGAAGTAGCAACGGGACAAGAATTGCGTACTCTTACTGGTCATTCCGAGGGGGTTTTATCAGTAGCATATAGTCCCGATGGCCGCTATTTAGCTAGTGGGATTGGTGACGGTGCTATCAAAATTTGGGAGGTAGCAACGGTAAGAGAATTGCGTACCCCTACTCGTCATTCTGAGGTAGTTAGGTCAGTAGCATATAGTCCCGATGGACGCTATTTAGCTAGTGGGAGTCAGGACAAAACTATCAAAATTTGGGAGGTAGCAACGGGAAACGAATTGCGTACCCTTACCGGTCATTCTGAGACAGTTTTCTCAGTAGCATATAGTCCCGATGGTCGCTATTTAGCTAGTGGGAGTGCTGACAAAACTATCAAAATTTGGCGGGTGAGACAGTAAACTTGTGTTTGGGGTGACAGCAA
>NZ_JASJFG010000345.1:0-7870 GCF_030065375.1 Microcystis sp. M49636_WE2
GTTTGGCTAAGAGAGGATCGGCGTTAATATAGGGCAGTACGGCAAAACCTTCTTTAACTAATTGTTCCGCCGCTTGCAAAGTTCCGATCGGATCGGGTAATAAATATTTAGGATCGGGAATAACTTC
Organism: Microcystis sp. M49636_WE2; assembly: GCF_030065375.1. Lineage (NCBI taxonomy): Bacteria > Bacillati > Cyanobacteriota > Cyanophyceae > Chroococcales > Microcystaceae > Microcystis > Microcystis sp. M49636_WE2. The sequence goes on from NZ_JASJFG010000345.1 coordinate 128, forward strand.
GAGTTTAATAAAGTTATTGTCTTCCTGTCCCAATAATTTGGCCATTTCTCGCCCTAAACGAGCCACGCGAATCGCTTCTTCGGCCGTTTGACAACCGGCAGTGTTGGGTAACATCCAGATTTTCGACCAATCAATCGCTTCTGCTAATCCCTCATGACCGGGTGCGTTCGTTTGTACTCGTCTAACGGCGACGGTGACAATCTGACATTCACTGGCAGTAATACTTTCCTGCATAGTGGTCAGATTGGCATATTTGCCAGTCCCAGTCATCAAGCGGGAGTGAAAGGTTTTCCCGGCAATGGTGAGACTATCATTCTGGGGCGATAAAAGTGCTTGGGGTTTATTCTCAATAATAGTTAAGGACATAGGTGGAATAGTAACGGGTGATGGTTGATTAAAGCGATCGCAGCTAAAATGGGTCAAAATGGGATTAACTTTGTCATTAATCACCAGGTCAGCAATTAAGGAAGCAGTGACAGGAGCGAGTAAAATGCCATTGCGATAGTGACCGGTGGCTAAAATCAGGTTATCACAGCTACTGCGGCCTAAAATGGGTAATTCATCCGCTGTACCCGGACGGAATCCCCACCACATTTCCTCGATTTCCCAGTCAGCTAAAGGGGGATAGAGACGGGTGGCCCGCTCAAACAGGGTTTGCAGTCCTTGGGGTGTATTACCCGTTTGCCAGGCCACTGTTTCGGAAGTGGCCCCGATAATTAAACGACCATTGCGACGGGGAACTAGATAGGTTTGCGGACCGAATAAAACCCTAGCTAAGGTCTGGTTAGGGGGCATTTTTACTGCGGCCATTTGACCTTTGACGGGATGGATAGGGAGGGGTAAAAGTTGACTCGTCCAGGATCCTGTCGCTAAAATGTAAATTTTTGCTTCTAATTCCCCAATTGAGGTATAAATACTCTTGACTTTTCCCTGCTTTTGTTGTATAGCGTGGACTTCTACCCCTTGGCGAATTTCTACCCCTAAATTTTCGGCCGCTTGTTGCAGCGCAGTCACTAGCTGCCGGTTGTCCACTTGTCCATCGTCGGGATACCACCAACCACCGATCACATCTTTACCTAGTCCGGGTTGGTAGAGATGAACTGCATTGCTGTCTAACCAAATTTTATTAACTTCCTCGGTAGTAACGGGCTGATCTAGCTCGTAAACGGGAGCAAGAATACCACAGGGATAGTAACCGCTGTTTATCCCCGTTAAATCCTCGATTTTGCGGCTCCATTCTGGATATAACCAGCGCGATTGTAAACAAAGATCGAGAAAGGGACCCGGGGGAATCCCCTCCGCATGGGGGGCCAACATTCCCGCAGCCGCACGACTAGCGGCCTGAGCTATATCTCGAACTAGGAGGGTAACTTTTGCCCCGCGCAATTGCAAATCGACGGCGATCGCTAATCCGATGATACCACCGCCCACGATCAAAATTTCGCTAGTTGAGTTCTTGACCCTCCCATGGCTAAAAGCGAGGGATTCTTGGTTCAACGACATGGCTTAAAAATCTAAAGGAAGTGTAACCTTGATCCTAACTCGCAATTAGTCAGCCGAGAGGGGGAAGAAGTGAGGCTACTGGCATAATTTAAGCTTAAGATGATTTGTAGTCAATCTTTTCTAAGCTTCCCTTTTTCTTTAGAGCTTATGACTTCCCCTGCTGTCGATCGAGTTTATCAAGGTCAATTCGGAGAGTTTACGATTACGGATAGCGATCGCCTAGGCGTGCGTCTCTACCGTCTGGGGTTAAATTTAGCGGCTTTTAGTTTCGCTGTCGCTACAATTATAGTTCTCAGCCGACCGCAATTACTGCCCCTGACCAACCTTTTATACATGGGTTTTTGTCTGGGGTTAGGCATCAGTTTATTGACTATCCATATTTATTTAATTCCCCTCCATCGTCTCCTGCAAGTTTTTTGGCTAATTGGGGCGATTACTTCCCTAATTTTCAGCCTTTATTATCAACTTTCTCCCCTAGAATTTGTCTATAACCATCCGGTGAGTTTATTCGGTGTGGGCTTTATTTTTGCTAGTCTCACGGGGATTTATTTCAAAGAAGCTTTTTGTTTTAATCGTCTAGAAACCAAGTTTTTAACCCCTCTAGTTCCCAGCCTTTTACTCGGTCATCTTTTGGGGATATTGCCCTTAAATTGGGAAAAGGGGCTATTAATTCTCTGGGCGACTTTATTTGTTATCTTTGCTCTGGGAAAGTTAAGCCAACCTCTCCCCAACGATATCGGTGATAAATCGGTTTTTGAACATCTTAATCATTGACTCACTCTCCAGAGATTAAAATCCATTCTAAGATACAGTCTTGCGGGCGAGTGAGTGGAACGAACCACTCCAGACACAAAGGACACAAAGATCGATCACTACTATATAAGTTAAACTGATCGGGTTTCAGCTTTTTGTTCTTTGTCTCTTTCTGGTTTATCCTTGGTCAGTAATCAGTAAACAGTAATCAGTGAAAAGACAGTAGGAAACTTCTATTTAATACTGTCACTTAAAACTCAAATCTGATAACTCAAATCTGATAACTGATAACTGTTACTTATCTGGAGTCCTCGATGGTAGCCGGATTAGCAGTATTGGCAGTCTTGCTGGTGAACATTTGTATCAGACTAAAACCGACAAAAGCGAGTAAAGCTATGCCACCAATAGCAGTAACAATTTTACCCACGAGATTTTCTGTGCGGGGTTGTTCGGGGGCATCCTCGTTAGGATCTTCCGAATGGGCAAAACGATTGTAGAGGAAATCGAGAGCTTCATTGCGGAGTTCGTAGTAACGGGGATCCTCGGTAATTTGGGAACGAACCCGGGGACGAGCAAAAGGCATCTTTAACACCTCACCGATTTTAGCGCTTGGGCCGTTGGTCATCATCACCAAGCGATCGCACAAGAACAAAGCCTCATCGATATCGTGGGTAATCATCAACACGGTTAACTGGTTTTCTTGCCAGATTTTCAGCAATTCTTCCTGTAATTCCTCTTTAGTGATCGCATCTAAGGCCCCAAAGGGTTCATCGAGGATGAGGACTTGGGGACGAATGGCCAGGGCGCGGGCGATCGCAACCCGTTGTTTCATACCTCCCGATAATTGGGGGGGTTTTTTCTGGGCTGCTTCTGTCAATCCCACTAAGGATAGATTTTCTTCCACGATCTTCACCTTCTCAGCCTGAGATTTTTCGGGATAAACGGAATTAACCCCGATATAAACGTTCTCAAAGGCAGTTTTCCAGGGCAAAAGCGAATAATTTTGGAATACCATCATCCGGTCTGGTCCTGGTTCCTTAACCTCTTTATCCTGTAGCAGCACTTGCCCACGACTAGGAGAAGAAAACCCCGCCACCATATTTAAAAGGGTCGATTTACCGCAGCCGGAGTGACCGATAATGCAGACAAATTCCCCCTCATTGACTTGCAGCTCCACACCGTCTAAAACGGTGTAAACCCCTTCGGGGGAGGGGTATTCTTTGGCAACATTACTAACTAATAAAAAAGGCTGGGTGGTGGTGCTGGAATTCACGGTCTTATCGGTAAAAGTTTGCATATTCGTCCTAGATTTATTTTAAGGTGAGCAAAGCCCACCACAACCATTAATTCGGGTCTGCTGAAAAAGTTTTTCGTGGGGTGTGGGGTGTGGGGTGTGGGGTGTGGGGTGTGGGGTGTGGGGTTTTAGAGATTTTCATCTGGTCAATTACCTAATTTTCAGGGAAAAAGTCCAGGGATTTTCCCCCCGATCACTCCCATATCTCGTACTTTTTGATTGCCAAAAAGTCTAAAAGTTTTACCCAACAAGATTTTTAGATTTATTCAGCCAACCTTAATTAGCGACGGGATCATCGAGGAGAACTTCTGAGACGCGATAATCGCGACGGATGGAAAAACGTTCCAGATAGCCGATCGGATCGTCGGGATTGAAAATAAGATGATCAAAGAGGGCGAAACTGTGGCGATCGGGTTCCAAATCGGGAAGACCCAGGGACCGGCAAGCTTCACCAAACAGATCGGGACGACGGACGCGTTCAATCACTTCCACCCAGTTGCGGGGGAAAGGTGCGTAACCCCAACGGGCAAGCTGAGTTAGGGTCCATAGGGCCTCACTCCGGCCTGGACAGTTAGCTTGATCGACGTAAAACTGATTAAATCGGAATAGGGGTTCAGGGGCAGTTCCTAAACCGCGATCGTAACCATCGAGAAAACCGGGGCGGATAATTGCGCTATCCACGCCCACATACTGGGGCTGACTGAGAATATTAACGATATCTTCTCGATTACGCTGATCATCGCAGTATTCGCAGGCTTTAATTAAAGCTTTCACCATGGCGATATGGGTTTCGGGATGTTTCGCTGCCCAAGTTTCCTTGACTCCGAGAACTTTTTCTTGGTGTCCGGGCCAAATATCAAGATCGGTGGCGATAACGTAGCCTAATTTTTCGTGAACGGCGTAGGAGTTCCAGGGTTCCCCCACACAATAACCGTCGATCTTACCCGCTTTTAGTAAGGAAACCATTTGAGGCGGCGGAATTACGGCTAAATTGACATCACTATCGGGATCGATGCCGCCACTAGCTAACCAGTAGCGTAACAGTAGATTGTGCATGGAGGCGGGGTGAACCATGCCGAAAGTGGCGATTTGGTCGGGACTTTGCAGGAGGGCCCCCTTTAAGTCCTCCAGTTTTTCTACCCCCAATTCCCTGTATTTATTGCTGAGGGTGATGGCGTTACCGTTGCGACTGAGTACCAAAGCACTAATCACGGGGACAGAGGGCTTATTGCCAGCTCCAATGGTCATGCTGAGGGGCATTCCCGCCACCATCTGGGCTGCATCGAGACGACCGGTAGCCACTCCTTGGGCGAGCGCTTTCCAGTTGGGTTCCCGTTGTAGGAGAACATCCTCTAATCCTTCCTCGGCGAAGAAACCTTTCTCTTTGGCGATAATAATCGGGGCGCAATCGGTGAGGGGGATAAAACCGATGATAGGATTGGTTTTCAGTCGGGTAGCTTGGCCGATCACCGTCACTGGACCGGTGGGTTGACCGACTTTCTTCGATCGCTTCTGTTGGTTAAGGAAGTAAACGATCTCGTTACGGAGGGAGTAGTAACTGGGATGGTTAACTACTTCTAAACGATGCCGGGGACGGGGAATGGGAACATCGAGAATCTGACCGATATGGGCCTCCGGACCGGTGGTTAACATCACCACTCGATCGGATAGTAATAGGGCTTCATCCACATCGTGCGTGACCATGATACAGGTAACGTGGCTTTCTTCGACGATTTCCATTAAACGTTCCTGTAAATTGCCTCTGGTTAACGCATCCAGCGCCCCAAAGGGTTCATCGAGTAGCAGGACTTTTGGCCGTAGAGCTAGGGCGCGGGCGATCGCTACCCGTTGTTTCATGCCTCCCGATAATTCTCCCGGTCGTTTGTTGGCGGCATGGCGCAGGTGTACCATATCGATACTATGTTCGATGACACTTTTGCGTTCAGCAGCCGGTAGATGGCGCAGCACGCGGTTAACTCCTAGGGCGATATTTTCCCGGACGGTTAACCAGGGCAGCAGCGAATAATTCTGGAAGACCACCATGCGATCGGGACCGGGACCTTTAATTTCTTTTCCCTCTAAAATCACCCCTCCCACCGTCGGGCGATCGAGTCCAGCGACCATATTTAAGAGGGTGGATTTCCCGCAACCGGAGTGACCGATTAAAGAGATAAATTCCCCTTGAGTAACGCTGAGATCGATATTTTTTAGGGCGATATATTGACGGCCATCGGGGAGAGGGAAAACCTTATCAATGTGATCGACTTCAATAAATGCAGACATTTTCAGTTATCAGTTATCAGTTATCAGTTATTAGTTATTAGTTATCAGTTATCAGTTATCAGTTATCAGATTTGAGTTTTTAAGTGTGCAGTATTAAATAGCAGTTTACTACTGTCTTTTCACTGTTTACTGTTTACTGATAACTGTTTACTGTTTAGGCTCTCTTGGAGATTGGCTGAAAAATGTTCACCATACATTGCGCTTGGTGTGGCTCTTTTTTCGACAAGATTTGCCGATCACCATAACCTCAAGAGAGCCTTATTTATTTTCTTCGGGTACAACTAATTTAGCGATGTAGGCCATGAGGCGATCGAGTAAGAAACCAACAATACCCACATAAATCAGAGCGAGGATAATTTCACTGATCATGGAACTATTCCAAGCATCCCAGATAAAGAAGCCAATTCCCACGCCACCGATCAGCATTTCTGCCGCTACAATCGCCAACCAAGATAAACCGATACCGATTCTTAATCCCGTGAAAACGTAGGGAACGGTGGCGGGAAAAAGAATATTGAAAAAATATTCAACTTTGGATAATTTTAGCACTCTAGAGACGTTTTTATAGTCTTGGGGAACCTGCTGTACTCCCACGGCTGTGTTAATAATAATTGGCCAAATTGCTGTAATAAAAATTACAAATATGGCACTAGGTTCGTTATTACGAAAAGCCGCTAGGGAGATGGGTAGCCAAGCTAGGGGGGGAACGGTACGCAGGATTTGGAAAATCGGATCGATCGCATCATAAACTAGGGCGCTACTACCGATTAAAATTCCCACGGCGATGCCAACAATAGCGGCAAGGGTAAAACCGACGGCCACCCGTTGTAAACTGGCGAAAATTTGCCAGAATAACCCCACATCCGTGCCACCATTATTGAAAAAGGGATTAATAATTAATTCCCAGGTATCGCTAACAACTTTGGTGGGACTAGGGAGGGGAGCATCGGGACTAAAACAGATTATTTGCCAGATGACGAGGAAAATTAATAAAGCAATCGCCGAAGTTGCTAGTTTGGATAATTTTTTTTTCAGGTCTTTTACCCATTTTGTACCTTGAGAACGACGAGAAATAGAAACAGCCATAATCAGTTATCAGTTATCAGTTATCAGTGGTTCAGTTATCAGTGGTCAGTGGTTCAGTGATCAGCATCAGCATCAGTGATCAGTTATTAATTACCAGTTATGAGCAAATCATCTTTAACTGTTGACTGGTTACTGATCACTGAACACTGATTTAAACCTTTTTAATCTTGAGAGATTTCAGGTAAGCTTGGGGATTTTCGGGATCAAATTTCACGCCATCAAAGAAAGTTTCCACACCGCGAGAGGTAGAGGTGGGAATTTGATCGGCTGGAACATTGAGGGCTGTGGCGGCTTCTCTCCAGATATCTTCCCGGTTAACCTTATCAACTAAAGCTTTGATGTCCGTATCGGCGGGAATATAGCCCCAACGGATGTCTTCAGTCACAAACCAAGTATCATGACTCTTGTAGGGGTAGGAAGCGTTATCAGCCCAGAATTTCATGGCTACGGGGCTATTTTCGATTTTGCGACCATCACCGAAATCGATATTACCCTGCATTCTTCCCAAGATATCGGCGGGGTCAATTTTCAGCCATTCCCGTCCTGAAATAATCTCGCACATTTCCTTAACATTAGCGGGATCGTTGCACCATTGCTGCGCTTCTAGAACAGCCATAGTTAAAGCTTTTGCCGCTTTGGGATTTTTATCCACCCAATCGGCGCGTAAAGCGAAAGCTTTTTCGGGGTGATCCTTCCACAGTTCCCCAGTAATCAAGGCCGAATAACCGAGTTTTTTGTTAACTAATTGGGCGTTCCAAGGTTCCCCCACACAGAAAGCTTGCATCGTGCCGACTTTCATGTTAGCCACCATTTGTGCCGGAGGA
>NZ_JASJFG010000064.1:0-1420 GCF_030065375.1 Microcystis sp. M49636_WE2
CGGACCCTCTGGCTGTGGAAAAAGTACCATTCTCAGGTGTTTTAATCGTCTCAATGATTTAATTCACGGTTTTCGTATTGACGGCAAAGTTTTTTATCATAACCAAGATATTTACTCTCAAGAGGTGGATCCTGTCGAAGTCAGAAAATACATCGGTATGGTGTTCCAGCGCCCTAATCCTTTTCCCAAATCCATCTATGATAATGTGGTTTACGGAGCGCGATTAAATGGTTATAAAGGCGATTTAGATGAATTAGTAGAAACTTCCTTGCGTCGGGCTGCTCTCTGGGAAGAAGTAAAAGATAAACTGAAAGAAAGCGGTTTTTCCCTATCGGGGGGACAACAACAAAGATTATGTATTGCTCGCACTATTGCCGCTCAACCAGAAGTATTATTAATGGATGAACCCTGTTCGGCACTCGATCCAATTTCAACTTTAAAAGTTGAGGAATTAATGCACGAATTAAAAGAACGTTATACAATTATTATTGTTACTCACAATATGCAACAAGCCACCAGAGTAGCGGATTTAACGGCTTTTTATAACGCTGAACCAACCGATAAAGGTGGCAAAATCGGTTATCTAGTCGAGTTTGATCATACGGATAAAATCTTTAGTGATCCTCAAGAAAAAGCAACTAAAGATTATGTTAGTGGACGTTTTGGCTAAATCAGTTATCAGTTATCAGTTATCAGTTATCAGATGTGAGTTTTCAGTGAACAGTATGAAGTGGCAAGTTGGGAGTTTTCTTTTCACTGATTACCGATTACTGTTTACCAGTCACTAAAAAAACACTCATCTCCTTTTTTTTTAAAGATTATGTATAGTACCGATGTTGTTACCGATGCGGTTTTGAGAACCAAAAACTTAAACGTTTACTACGGTTCTAATCTCGCTGTTCGTGATGTTAACCTTGATATTCCTGAGAAAAAAGTGATCGCTTTTATCGGTCCCTCTGGCTGCGGGAAAAGTACAGTTTTACGCTGTTTTAATCGCATGAATGATCTGGTTAAAAGTGCCAAAATTGAGGGAAAAGTTACCTTTCGCGGCCAAGATATTTATGGTAATTCCGTTAATCCTATCGGGTTACGCAGTCGCATCGGTATGGTGTTTCAAAAACCGAATCCTTTCCCTAAATCTATCTATGAAAATATCGCTTTTGGGGCGCGATTAAATGGTTACATCGGTGATATGGATCAATTAGTGGAAGAATCTTTAAAAAAAGCCGTTCTCTGGGATGATGTTAAAGATAAACTCAAAGAAAGTGGTTTAGCTTTATCGGGGGGACAACAACAAAGGTTATGTATTGCTCGCGCTATTGCGGTTAAACCGGAAGTTGTTTTAATGGATGAACCCTGTGCGGCACTCGATCCAATTTCTACCCTAAAAATTGAGGAATTAATTCACGAATTGAAAACC
>NZ_JASJFG010000468.1:0-10541 GCF_030065375.1 Microcystis sp. M49636_WE2
TCCCTCCTCCTAGATAATCAAAAATATCTGCTACTGCAATACGAGTATTAACAATGCAAGGTTTGCTACTGCGAATGTCTGGGTTAATCACAATCCGATCTCGATATTTAGCTGCAAAAGACATAGTAATAATTGTTGTTGGCTAATGATTATTATAACTTAATGTTAACTGTACTTTAAGCTTGATAAATCTTAAAACTAAAGCCCTCGACTTTTAGGTTTCAAAAATTCTATTATCAATAAGCTGCATTACACTACCTTAATCCACTCTAAAAGAGCGGCGATCGCACTTTTGATGTTAAACTAAGATCAGAAAACTTTTTCTATCATTTATGAAAAAACTTAGAGTTTATATTGATACATCAGTCATTGGAGGCTGTTTAGATGATGAATTTTCCTTAGAGTCCAATCAATTGATGGAAGCCATTAAGCAAGAAAAGTTTATTTTGTTAATGAGTGATATCATTGTTAGCGAATTAACTAATACCCCCCAAGCGGTTAAAGATATTTTATTATCGATTCCGCAGAGAGTTATTGAAGTAGTTAAGATAACACCTGAAGTTTTACAGTTAAGGGATGCTTAAGTACCTAAGCAAAATTAATTACACATATCTAACCACCTCTTGCCTCCTGCCTCTTGCCTTTTGCCTATCTTGACTAGGAAATTAATTTTGCACGACTACTTATATCAATGAAGGAGTTGTTACATCAAAGTCTATTAATGATGCTACTCATGTAGCGGCTGCTACAATAGCTAGAGCGGATGCAATCATATCATGGAATTTTAAACATATTGTGCGCCTAGATAAAATGAAAGGCTATAATCAAATTAATTTACTCAATGGCTATGGGATTTTGACTATTATTTCTCCTTTAGAGGTAACAATTGATGAAGCCAACGACAATTAAAAAAAGTTTTGACTGTTTAGCTTTTAAACAAACCAGTCAAGAAAAAATGGCTAAAGACATGAAAAATCTCAGCTATTCAGATCAGATTGAATATCTTCAAAAAAAGATTAATGAAAGTGATTTAAAGTTATGGTGGGAATCCATCAATAACAAGAAATAAGGCGAATTATACTCTGTTAATGCACCCGACAAGAAAAGCGATCGCACTTCTAATATTCTGCCAAATGCGATCACAAATCTCCATTTTTACGGAAAAAATGATAATATAAAACTCAAATTTGAACTATTGTTGTGGAAAGATAGTAAGATGACAAAGTTACAATTAACTCAAGCGGAAATTGAAAGCCTTACTTTTGATGAATTTTTGTATTTAAGAAATTGGATTAATAAGTTAGACGATCAACAATGGGAAAAACAAATCAAATTTTAGTAAGAAGGAATTTTGAGCTTTTAAAAAGTGACTTAAACCATCCTTCTTTGTCTTTTAAAAAAGTTGGAGAATTTTGATCGGCAGGATTTGGTATTAATTATAGAGCTTTAGCTTTTAAAGATGATGAAGATTATATTTGGGGGTGGATAGGAAGTCATGAAAAATAGGAAAGATTATTAAAATAAAAGCGTTCACCTCTTTATTGCCAAAATGTAGTTAAACAAAGTGCAACCCAACACCAACCAAATAAATTAATAATTGATCATCTTGGATCGCACTCAATCTACAGGAGATAGCCATTTTAAAACAGTCTTTTCAATAGTTCATCTTTACTTAGATTAAAATGTAGAGCGACATCACGCAAAATATTATTTAAAGTGCCTATTTTGACAGGATTATGAGCAGGAATAGTAATCTGATGTGTACCATTTTCAGAAGTAGTTAGTCTAATATGGCTACCCGTTTGACGACTCACTTCATAACCTAACTCAGACAATTTTTTGATTAAGTCATCACTGGATAAATCTCTGGGTAGCTTCATACCGCAAATACCTCATCCCTAACAATATGTAAACGAATAATTTTAGGGCGATTTTCCCTATCATCATAATGACAATTAACGGCATCTTTTACCATTTCTCGTAAAGATTGTAAATCATCGGCTTCGGTAAAAATAGACTCGCCTAATGCCCTTGCTGTATATCCCCCTTCCGGTGCATCTTCCACTAAAAAAACTATTTCTGTCATATTTCCTTCTTTACTCTCTAAATTTTTGCAGTAATTTTAATTATAGTTTGTTTAGTTTTTTAGATAGCACTGTTTAAAGCTTACAAGATTAGCGTTCGCCGTTTATCAACCCTAATCGCCTCTTTATTGCCAAAATGTAGTTAAACAAAGTGCAACCCAACACCAACCAAATAAATTAATAGTTGATCATCTTGGGTTTCGTGCCTCAACCCAATCTACCAGATCGGCGATCGCAGTGATGTTGCCTTACTGGGGAAAAAATGGTACGATAATAACAATTTATTAATATTATTGGTAAGTAATTATGTCATCTTTAGTTATCTCACAACATATTGAAATCACTCCTGGTATCTGTGGTGGAAAACCTCGTATTGCTGGACATCGAATTAAAGTTCAAGATATTGTAATTTGGCATGAAAGAATGGGAATGTCACCAGATGAAATTATTTATCACCATCCTACTATTACCCTAGCAGATGTTTATGCGGCCTTGACCTATTACCATGACAATCGAGAAGAAATTAGACGACAAATTGAAGCAGGAGAAACTTTTGCTAAACAACTACAAGGAAACAAACCATCTTTAATTGAGAAAATATTACAGGGTGAAAATGCCAGTCAAGATTAAATTTCATCTGGATGAAAGTGTTAGTAATGCTATTGCAAACGGCTTGAGAATGCGGGGAGTTGATGTCACAACATCCCCAGAAGAGGGTCTAATTGGTGCATCTGATGAAAGACAACTAGCTTATGCTTTGTCCCAACAACGAGTCATTTTTACTTTTGATGATGATTTTCTTAGTTTGGCCTCTACAGGTATTGAACATTGTGGCATTATTTACACTCGCCAACAACGTCAGCCAATTGGAAAAATTATCAGTGATTTAGTCTTAATTTGGGAATGTTTAGAACCTCAATATATGTATAAAAAGATTGAGTTTTTGTAAAGATTAGACACAATAATAAATAAGGTGCATTATACTGTGTTAATGCACCCGATAGAAAAGCGATCGCACTAATAAAGATCTTCTTCTTTATCAGTTTCAATGACACAATTAGAAGTAGGATAAGCAACACAAAGCAATACATAACCATCGTCTATTTGATCATCATCTAAGAAAGATTGATCTGATTGATCTACACTACCAGAAACGATCTTACCAGCACAGGAACTACAAGCTCCCGCACGACAATCAGAAGTAATATCTAGTCCGTATTCTTCAGCTATATCAAGAATGTACTCATCAGCAGGAACTTCAATTGTCTCTTTTCCATCAGGAGTAATTAAAGTTACATTATAGTAACCCGGACGAGAATTATTAGTTGATGCTCTTGAATTGGATACATTCTCTTCGGTTTTTTTATTTAGTTCTTCTTCAAAAGCATCAAACTCTCTACGGATTTCATTGATTTTATATTGTTTCTCTCGCTCACGATGTCTTTGATAGTCTTCAATTTTTTCCCTTACTTCTTTTGCAACTTTAGGAGCTTCTTTTATCGCATGTTTAAGCCCTTCTCTTGCTAAGTGATTCAGTGCGTGTGTCAACCAATCGCTCATTTTCAAAGTCCTCCTGTAATAAAAAGTGTTGAAAACTTAACTTGATGTAAAATTTAACAAAGTAGTTCTTACTAACACCGGTAAGGTGGAGAAATAGGCACACCATTTTGATAGTTTTGGCATACTCTATAATACCATCCATCAGGCATTAACACAAAGTAAAAATGTGTATATGGTTGACCAGACTGTAACATTCTACGTCCTTCTTGTTCTCCAACTGCTTTAAAAACACCTCCTACTAATCCTCCAATTGCTGAATTTACTACTGTTCCCACATTTATTATTTGACGAGGAGAATATCGTTGAGCTTTAATTGGACTAATCCCAATATTGATGAATGCAAACATTATTGAGAGCCAAGTAATAAAACGAAAATAAGTTAATGATTTAGTTGTTGTTTTCATAATTAATACCCACAATTACGAATGTTCAAAAATAACTCCTTGTAAGGATACCAACTGGCACTTTTACCTACCCCCCCGAATACTTGATACCAACTTGACTTAAAATCTGAACCACTTTGGTTGCGTCATAACTGGGGACTTCTATCTGATCCCCTGAAATTGAGGCATTTGAACCCAATGAACCGACGATTTTTGCCTTAGCTTCTGATTTTTTAGAATCGAGCGCATATTTGTCTAAAACGAACTTCGTCATAAAATACCTACGTTAAACTGAGACATAAGCAATAATACTTAGAACTAGCGTCGCTGAGTTAGATATGGTTAGTTTTAGGTCTGTTTTGCTTAACTAGATTCCATCATGCCAAACGCTTCCAAAAAGTGACAACCCCTAAACATCGGATTTTATCGGGAGTTTTGTCGGGTAAATTTTTCTGAAAATTGGAAAAAGTGGGATTTAGTTGGGCTATAATACCCAAAAGTCTTTTGCTGTGTCGATTGTATGAATATCACGGAAGTCTTACAACTGATTGACGAACGCCTTATTGAGCGAGATAAAAAGCCGCTAAATACTATCCAGAAGGCTATTTTTGAAGGGAGTTGGCAAGGACAGAGTTATCAAGAAATAGGTAACGAATATCACCGCAGTGAGACTCATATTAGAGAGGAAGGTGCTAAATTATGGAAGCTTTTATCGGATGCTTTTGGGGAAGAAATAAGAAAATCTAATTTTCGTTCTACCATAGAAAGAATGAAGATTAAATCATCACAAATTGTTGAAATAAATCAAAATTTTAATTTTTGCTCTCAGATTTTTAATCAACTCAATAAAGATGACAAAAATAGAGAGATAAACTCTCAATATTCTCAGACATATCATGATCTAACCCTTGCTCCTCAAATTATTGACTTTTACGATCGAGAAAACGAACTCGCAACAGTCTCGAACTGGGTGTTTAAGCAAAATACTCGCTTAATTGCCGTTTTGGGATTATGGGGAATAGGAAAAACCACCCTAGTTAAACGATTTATTGATCTCAATTTAGAACAATTTGAAGTGGTGATTTGGAAAAGTTTAAAATTTCCTAAGTCTTTAGATTTATGGCTAAATGATTTATTGAATACTTGCCAAAAAGAACCGAAAGAAAGCACCGATAATAAAATCCAGCAATTGTTAGAAGTTCTAAGCAATCATAAATGTTTAATCGTCTTAGATGATTTTCAAAATCTTTTTGCTGTTGGTCAAATGGCGGGTAATTATCAACCTGAATATAGTAGTTATCAACATTTTTTAAAACTGATTGCAGAAATCCAACACCAGAGCCATTTTATTCTCATTAGTCAAGAAAAATCGGCGGAAATGAACTATCTTAATCAAGAAAATTCTCCCATTCAATGCTTAGAATTATCAGGATTTGAAGCCATTGATTTTCTTAAAAATAAAGGTTTACAAGATGGGGAAAGATGGTTAGAATTAATTCAATTATACGAAGGTAATCCTTTTTATTTAACTGATATTGCCGTTTTGATTAAAGATGTTTTTGATGGCAAGGTTAACGATTTCTTGGCAGAAAATAGCTTAGTTATTACAAAAAAAATGCAGTCTCATTTAAAACAAATTTTTGGTCGCTGTTCTCCCCTTGCCCAACAAATCGCCTTAGAATTAAGTAAAGTTGATCAACCTTTATCTAGAGAGGAGTTAAAAAATAACCTAGATTTATCTGCTAGTGATTTAATCAATGGTTTACAATCCTTGCAACAACGTTATTTAATTCAAAGGGAGCAAAACCGATTTCAATTATCATCTATTTTTAAAGCGTATATCAAAAGCGATTGATTGTAATATTTTTTAGAGGAGATCGAGTCTAAAAAAGAACCCTTCCAACCTCTTAAACTGATTGGTAATCATTAGAGGCAATCAGCGATATTGATAGCGATGTGTGAGATTATTCTTGAGATAATATAAGGTCGATGTCTGATAACTGATAATTGATCGCTGAATTTAACTTCTTAAAGAAACTTGGAACTGTTTAACTAAAGCTTCTCGCACTTTTGTCATTAAGGGTTCCACATCTTCATCGGTTAAAGTTCGATCGCTGGCACGATAGACTAAACTAAAGGCCAAACTACAATGATTTTCTGGCACATTCTGCCCCTGATAGCGATCGAATAATTCGACTTTTTCTAAAAGAGTTCCCCCAGCATTTTTGATAGTTTTTGTCAATCTATCTACGGGTATATCTGTAGAAACAAAGAAGGCGATATCTCGTGCAGCCCCCGGATAGGTAGAATAGACCTGTAAACGCGGGGTAATTTTGGCACTATCGCTAAGAGTTGCTAACAGGATCGGGAACTGGATTTCAAAGGCATAAACTGCCTCAATTAATCCCTTTTGCTGACGCAATTGCGGGTGTAGTTGACCAAAAATTCCTAGTCGTTGTTTACCAATCCATAAAGATGCTGTTCGTCCGGGATGAAAACGCGCATCTTCGGCATCTTTTTCGTAGCTTACTGTCAGCGAAAGGCGATCGAATACTGCTTCTAAAATGCCTTTTGCTTCATACCAAGTCATGGCTACCTCTTTACCCGATCGCAGCCAACGTCCGGCCGGGAAGAAATCACCGCCAAAAATGCCAGCAATCGCATCGTATTCGTTGATATTATCCGATTCTGAGCGGAAAACTCGCCCGATCTCGAAGCCATT
This sequence comes from Microcystis sp. M49636_WE2, assembly GCF_030065375.1. Lineage (NCBI taxonomy): Bacteria > Bacillati > Cyanobacteriota > Cyanophyceae > Chroococcales > Microcystaceae > Microcystis > Microcystis sp. M49636_WE2. Next base: position 6,750 of record NZ_JASJFG010000468.1, read on the forward strand.
TAAGGAACCGTTACCCTGAGACTGATTATACTCAAACGCTTCGATTAAACCGTCGAGGAGATTAGTCCGCAAAGCAGAATACTCGACAAAAAGGGGATTAGCGAGGACAACTTCCGCTAATTCCGGTTTAACTAGGGAATACTGGACTAATTCCGTCAAACCGACTGCTCGAAAAGCTTCCCGTACCCGACGCTGTATAGTTTCCTCAAAGGACAATCCTCCGGCTGCGGTTTTTGCCGGCAAAGTATCGACAAAGCGATCATATCCGTACAGTCGCGCCACTTCTTCAATTAAGTCAATTTCTCGTTCTAAATCCCGATAACGGTAGTCTGGCACTGTCACAGTCCACAGAACAGGATTTTTTGAGGTTAACTGTAATTCACAGCCTAAATTGCCTAAAATCCGTTCCACATCTTCGGCGAGAATTTCACTGATCGCACCGTTATCTAGGGTAACTTGACCCAGTAGCTGCTGCAAACGTTCTAAACGCAATTCGATCGAACGACTGGACTGATCGGCACGATAATCAGCTTTAACCTGACTGCTGACAGTTCCCCCAGCTAACTCTAGAATCAAATCGATCGCCCTTTGACAAGCATATTCCAAAGCGGCGGGATTAACACCGCGTTCATAGCGTCCAGAAGATTCGCTGCGTAAACCCTGCGCTTTTGAGGAACGACGGATAGCGATCGGATCGAATAAAGCCGACTCTAGCACAAGATTAACGGTTTCCTCGTTAACTTCTGTATCTTGACCTCCCATCACCCCCGCTAAAGCTACCGGCTTATTATTGGCAGTAATTAATAAATTAAGCTCTTTTAAGCTTCTTTCCTGACCATCAAGGCTAATAATTTTTTCCCCTTCCTCGGCAAAACGGACCCCAATAGTAACGGATTTACCTCCGGCAAAACTTTGTAAACGATCGCGATCGAAAGCGTGTAAGGGTTGTCCCCACTCCAAGAGGACATAATTAGTAATATCGACCACATTATTGATCGATCGCAATCCGGCAGCCTGTAAACGCTGTTGCAACCATAGCGGAGATGGGCCAATTTTTACCCCCTCGATCACCGTACCAATATAAGCAGGACAAGCTTTATTTTCTGATATTTCCAGCGTTAAATCTTTTTTAGGGGAAAATTCACCTAATTTCACTTTTGGTAGGCTTAATTCTCCTCCTGTCAAAGCCGCCACTTCTCGCGCGACTCCGATCATACTCAAAGCATCGGCACGGTTAGCGGTGGGAGAAATATCTAAAATCACCTCATCGAGTCCTAAAAGGGGACGAACATCTGTACCTAAAGGGAGATTTTCCTGGCTAAAAATGTGGATTCCTTCAGAATCTTTAGTTAATCCTAATTCCGCGAGGGAACAGATCATCCCTTCCGATTTTACCCCCCGCAATTTAGCCGGTTTAATCGTTAAATTGATTTTGGCTAAATAAGTTCCCAAAGTAGCCACGGGAACTAGAATATCAGCCCTAGCATTGGGCGCACCACAGACAATTGTACTAAGATTTTCCTGACCGATATCCACCTGACAGACACTTAATTTATCTGCGTTGGGATGGGGTTGACGATCGATAATTTTACCAATAACCACACCCTTTGCCCATTCTCGGCGATCCTCGATCTCTTCCACTTCTATTCCCGCAATTGTCAATAATTCGGCTAATTCTTGGGGAGATTGGACAATTTTGACTAATTCTCGTAACCAGTTGATCGAAATCCGCATCGTTAATTCTTGCTTGCCGTTGGTTCTTAACTATTGTAAACCGTGGGTAGTCAATGATTTAGAAATTAGGGACGATCGGCTGTTAGAATATTAGGGGCAAGATGGAAGGCCTGTGTAAATAACCGATCATTTTCCTTGGCCAGGGGTGATATTATCTTTGAACAGATTACCGATAATTTGGGTAGATAATCAGTAGTTAGCTATCTATATCAAAAAGGATTATTGATGCCACCCGATCAAATAGAAAACCTACTCAAGGGAATTTTGAGACAATACCAAAGTTCTTTTAGTGACAAAATCTATGGAGAAGAAAATGATGATTATGATCCGCTTATGAGGGTATTTGGAATTACTCCTAGTTTAAAAAGGGAAAATCGTCAGTATTGGGGCAGGGAACTAGGAATGTGTTGGCAACGTCTGGTGACAGAAGTTTTTAAGGCTAATTGTTTAGATTATCAACCGGCTTTAAAGATTGCAGATGATCAACCTTGTGACTGCATTTTAGGTAGAGATGCCATTGATACTAAATATAGAATTGGTTCGGGAGATTCTGGCACACTTAAAAAGTTTAAACAGTATGGAAAACTATTACAGGAAAGAGGACTTAAACCTATTTTACTGATTGTGCGAGAGGATAACTTACCAGCAGCGATTAAAGCTTGTCATCTGGGTGGCTGGACTGTTTTGCAGAGCCAACAAAGTTTTGATTATATACTTGAGCGCAGTGGGTTCGATTTGCTGAAAACTTTTGATAAATTTTCTGAAACACAGGAGTTTTATATTGCCCGATGAATATCTCAAAAAGATGGCAACTTCTGCACGGTGATTGTAGAGAACTTCTCACTTTACTAGAAGAATCTAGTATATCTTGTGTGATCACAGATCCACCCTATAATTATGAGTTCATTGGCAGAAATTGGGATCATGATGAAATCCAAAGACGCAGAGAACGCATTCAAAACAGTTCCACACTGGTAAAAAATATTCCCTATGGAAGTGGGTTAGCTGGTGGGGTTCGCAATGAGCGTTGGTATCAACGCAATCGCGAAAATGTGGTCAATTATATTGAATGGGCAACAGATTGGTCAAAGGAACTAATGCGTGTTTGTAAAAGGGGGGCTGTTGTCGCTGTTTTTAGTAGCACAAGAACACTGGCTCATATTCAGATTGCTCTTGAAAATGCCGGTTTTTATGCTAGAGATGTGCTGGTTTATAGACGACATTCAGGCATTCCTAAAGGATTAAATATTGAGAAAAAACTTGACAAAATTGGTGATACTAATGCTCAACAATGGCAAGGTTGGCATACTTGCCTGAGAAATGAATGGGAAGCTATAGTTATTGTGCAGAAGCCTCTAAAAAACAATTATATTGAAACTCTACAAATGACTGGATTAGGTCCCTTCAAAGCTATACTAAGTGACGGCTCTTTTCAATCCAATATTTTAGAGGGCTTTTCTAAAGGACGGGATGAAAATTTTGATGAGCATTGTACGATTAAACCTTTATCATTGATTAGAAAACTGCTCGAGTTATTTCTACCACAGGATAACAGTCATATAGTTCTCGATCCTTTTGCTGGAACGGGTACAACTTTAATTGCCGCTCTAGAATTAGGTTATCAGACTATTGGTATTGAAATTGAAGATCAGTATATTAATATCATTCAACAACGTTTGGGGGAATATTTTGGCAAGATCGGCCAGGAATTTGAGGTATTTGATTAGTCAATCAAAAAGTTAACAATAATAACCGCTACGGTAGAAAATCGGCTCGACAATAAATCCCTCGGAGAATTAAGGAGAGTTAGTCAAGCTTTCGAGCAGAACATCATTCTTAATAACTCTTATCTTAAAGTACACACAGACAGAACACTTCTGGGAAAATTATCCCCATCTCTCTAGGAACAAGCTATCATAAAGATTGCCATACCGTTGCGATTCTATCCGTGCCTTACTATTCCCAATATCCCGACGCTTTTACTCCCAGTTATCTGAGCGAACTACAAGGACAGATTCTCGCTTGTCCCCACTTCACAGTTAACAATTTAAATCGAGA
>NZ_JASJFG010000193.1:0-1192 GCF_030065375.1 Microcystis sp. M49636_WE2
CGGTGAGGGTAATATCTCCTAACCTTTCCAGGGAAATGTAGAGAAGATCGGGAACGGGACACCAATCTCGATCGTTTTTGCTGAGAATGATCGCCCATTCGATTCCCACTTCTCCCCGTCCTTGATTCCAGCGATCGAGTACGAGAAATAAAGCACCAGTTAAACGAGAATGAAAGAATTTCGGTGACATTTTTGCGATCGCTTCTCCATTGACTAATTCATAGGTAATATCGCCATCGGGAGCGGTTAGCGAGAGAAATTCTGGTAAAGTGAGGGATTTAGAAGATATAAGAGTCATGGTCAATTTTCAACCGAAGCGATAGGACAATCGAGCAGGAATTTTGAGATCAGGACGATCGCTTATAACGAGACTGTAGGGCATTAACTTAATCGGGCCTTGGCAAAAATTTGTCCGGGGGTTAGGGTTAAATCGGGGAGGAGAATATCGCTAATTTCGTCATCGCCTTTTTTAATCGCTGGGGGTGCGTCGGGATAGAAAATTGTGATCTGCTTGGCCCGGGGATCGACGATCCAGACGCGACTGACTCCCGCTTTTAGGTAGTCCACGGCTTTTTCGCTCAGGCTGCTGAAGGATTGTTCAGGAGAAATAATTTCGATGACTAATTCCGGGGGAACGGGACAAGCTTCATCGGTGAGGGGAATATCTCCTAACCTTTCTAGGGAAATGTAGAGAAGATCGGGAACCGGACACCAATCTCGATCGTTTTTGCTTAGAATAATTGCCCATTCGATTCCCACTTCTCCCCGTCCTTGATTCCAGCGATCGAGTATAGAAGATAAAGCCAGAGTTAAACGAGAATGAAAGAATTTCGGGGACATTTTTGGGATAGCTTCTCCATCGACTAATTCATAGGTAATATCGCCATCGGGATCGGTTAGCGAGAAAAATTCTGGTAAAGTGAGGGGTTTAGAGGAGATAAGAGTCATGGTCAATTTTCAACCGAAGTGATAGGACAATCGAGCGGGAATTTTCAGATCGGGACGATCGCTTATTTGGTAATATTCCCCGCGCATTCTCACATTACGAATCAAACTAACGGGAGGCATATTAATCACATCGTAGCCAATCACCTGATGGGTAAACATAACATCGAGAGGATTTAAAGGATAGGGATAAATAAATAAATCCTCTTTTTGTTTTGATAGGGAAAGTTCTGTCAGTTTTACTTCC
>NZ_JASJFG010000248.1:0-1570 GCF_030065375.1 Microcystis sp. M49636_WE2
ATAAAACCGGGTTCAGCTAAAGAACCAGTAACATGATGTTCAAAGACTTCTGCGGGGGGAAAAGTTTTCTTGACTTCCTGAGATTGGGGATCCGTAGAAGGTAGCCATTTAATTAGGGGTAAAGGTAGGAGAGTAGAGAGATTAGTAATCACCACCAATAACCAAAGGTTATCAAAATTAGTTTCGGTGACTCCCAACCAATGGGTTAATAAAGCTCCGATTTCTTGGGAAACTAATCCCGACATATTCCAGATAGACATTAATAAAGCGAATAGAGATGCTTCAATGCCCACGGGACAAAGACGGGCCGATAAGATTAAGACGGGTAAAAAGGCAATTTGTCCCATGACGGTGAGGATGAGACTATCCCCCAAACTAAACCAATGATCGTCAATACCGAGCGCTCGATTAGTATGGGTAACTAAGAGTAGGGTAGTCATGCCTAAAAGCGCAGAAATCACCGTACTCCAACCCAAAATTAAACGAAAGGAAATCGCTTTTAAAAACCGTTGATATACCCAGATACCCAGGATCGAGGCTAAACTGGTGACTAAGCGCACTCGTCCTAAAAATTCTGGTTCAAATCCTAACTCGTTGGTGGTGAAGTAGAAAAAGGCAGAATCGGCGCTAGGAGTAGCCTGCCAGAGGAAAATAAAGGCAGTGGGTAATAAAATTGATTTTTGTCTAATTGCTGACCATAATTGCCCGATTTGCTCCTTGACTTTGGGCGTGGATTGTGCATCATCATTATTCTTGACTTTTTCCTCTGTAATTAAAAACGCCATGGCGGAGGCAATCAGGGGAAAAATAGCCGTGAGAGCGAAGACAGGACGAGTACCGAGGTGTGCCAGTAACCAACCCCCGAGATAAGCCGTAATTAAGCCGCCTAGCGCCGATATTCCCCAAGTTAAGGACTGTAGAGAACCGGATTGAGTGAAGGACTCTCTGCGGGCCCTTTCTACTACCAAAGAATCGACGATGACATCACTAATGGTGACAGAAAGGGAACCAAGCAGGATCGCCGCCGTCGCTTGCCAAGCATTCTCCACCACAGTGGCTAGGGCCAACCAAGCTAAAACACCGAGAATTCCCGATAAAATGAGGTAGGGGCGACGACGATAGCCAAAAATAGGCAAACCATCCGAAAGAAATCCAAAAGCTGGTTTAATCACCCAAGGAATCGCCGCCACTCCGATTAATGCCCCCATCTGGGAGGGACTCAAGGCCAAATCGTCTTTTAAAAAAAAGCTAACCGCTAATCGGGAGAGTCCGAGAATGCCCTGCACGAAATAAACCCCTAAAATGCCAATTAATTCGGGATTAGGGTCATTTCCGAACAAGATACTCTCTTTAAGGAATTTTTTCCCGCGATCGATGCCAAGACGATTAATAAGCATGAAGTTTCATAAATATTTGTTACTGTCTCTATAATAATGATTGAGCGCTCGATCGGTGCGTTAGCTGTTAGGGTTTAACTGTTGAGCTTTAGGTTTTGGCGGTTGGGTATTGGGTTTTAGGGTTTTAGTTGAATTTCCCCTGCTCCCCACTTCCCCATCCCCAATCGGCATAA
>NZ_JASJFG010000672.1:0-5292 GCF_030065375.1 Microcystis sp. M49636_WE2
AATTAATCTCTCGGTACTTTTTCCCCAACCCACGGGAATCAGTACCTACATTCTTAACCTCTTACCCTACCTGAAAAATTTAGAACCAACCCTACTAACAGCTAATAGTTATCCCGACTTTAACTGTTATTCTATCCCCAAGGGTCTCGGCCCCGATCGAGGAGCGAAAGGTCATTTAAAACGCTTACTCTGGACTCAGTGGCAGTTACCGTCAATTTACCGACAATTAAACGCCAATTTACTCTTTTCTCCCCTCCCAGAAGCACCGATAAATTCTCATTGTCGCTTTGTCGTCATGGTCCACGATTTAATTCCCCTGCGGTTTCCCAGTTTTACTTCCCCCTTAACTCACTATTTCCGTTATTATGTGCCGCAGGTATTACAACAGGCAAAACATATCATCTGTAACTCTCAGGCAACGGCCAAAGATATCACTGAATATTATCAAATTCCCGCCGATAAAATTACTTCTATTCCCCTAGCCTATGATCATCATCACTTTCGTCCTATGGAAGATAATAAGCCAGAGCATCCCTATTTTCTCTATCTCGGTCGTCCCAATCCCTATAAAAATTTACCGCGTTTAATCGCCGCTTTTGCCCAACTGCCCCCAGATTTAACAGATTATCATCTTTGGATTGCCGGCAGCTTTGATCGCCGTTATACCCCCAATTTACAACAACAAGCGCGAGAATTGGCAGTCAGCGATCGCATTAAATTTCTCGATTATATCCCCTACGATGAGCTGCCCAAGGTGATCAGTCAAGCCACTGCTTTAGTCTTCCCCAGTCTCTGGGAAGGCTTCGGATTGCCCGTTTTAGAGGCTATGGCCTGCGGTACACCCGTTATTACCTCAAATTTGTCATCTTTGCCCGAAGTCACGGCAACAGCGGCAATTTTAATCGATCCCTATCGAGTCGAGTCCCTAGCCGATGCCCTAAAAATTATCGCTCAAGATCGACAATTACACTCAAAATTAAGTCATCTAGGCAAAAAACGGGCCGATGAGTTTAGTTGGCAAAAAACTGGTCTAGCTACGGCAGCAATCTTAAATCAATATCTAGGATGTGCTTAGGGACTTGCGTGGGAATAATATCCCAATCGATCGGAGGGCGCAAGCTTTGCGCCCCTACAGTAACGGATTTTGTCCACAATGTAGGGGCGAACTGCGTTCGCCCAAAAGGTACATTATCAAAGCGCAGGTCCATTAACTGACAGGGTTTCCCGTCCAGATGAAGTATAACCTGATCGGTCATCGTCGGAAAAAGAAAAATAATTTGACAGATCGGCAGCATTTACTGTAGGATTGATGATCGTGACCTCAATTGGAGAGATGGCCGAGCGGTTGAAGGCGCAGCACTGGAAATGCTGTTTAGGGGTAACTTTAACGAGGGTTCGAATCCCTCTCTCTCCGTACCCAAAGCACCTTATGAGTAGGTAGGCGTTAAAAATTATCAGATATCCCCGTTATCAAGGGTAGGGTTGATTCATGAATCAACCCTACCTTATCAAGGGGGGATTAAAGGCAAAATCCATTTTTAACTTAATTATAACCAGCTACTTAGGTAGTCTTGCAAAAGTAATTTCCCGGTTGAGACAGGAGATTACTTTTAGTGATTATCTTCTCCCCTGCTCCCCACTTCATAATTGATAATTGATAATTCATAATTCCCAGTCTCCTATACTTTTTAAACAGGATTTAGTCTAATTCCTCGTCGGTAAACCATCTTTACACTTAGCTAACCACTCCAATAAACTATCTAACTGCTGTGGTGGTTTTACCGTTCCTAAACCCCTAACCGTCACCTGTTTGGGACTATAAACAAAGCGTGATTGTATATGTTGGGGTAGGTGTTCTTGTAATAATTTCCACGCTGGTTCCTCCATAGGAGTTTCTAGGATAATATGCTGTTTTCCGTCGGGTTTAATTCGCGAAAAACCGAGGGATTTAGCCAGATGTTTTAACTCGATTACCTTAAATAATTGTGCCACCGGTGCAGGAATTGCCCCGTATCTATCCACTAAATCCGCGGCAATTTGTCCTAAAGCTTTCTGAGAATTGGCAGTAGCGATCGCCCGATAGACATCCATTTTCTGCTCCAGATCGGATATATAATCGTTAGGAATAAATGCAGTTAATTTCAGATCGATTTGGGTATCCTCCACTTGGGGAATTTCTTGACCTTGAATTTCTCGCAAAGCTTCCTGTAACATTTCCATATATAGATCAAAACCAATCGCTTCCATTTGTCCCGATTGTTCCGCACCTAATAAGTTACCCGCACCGCGAATTTCCAGATCCCTAGTCGCTAATTGATACCCCGATCCTAACTGGGTAAATTCTTGAATTGCCTTTAATCTTTCCCGAGCGGTTTCTGTTAGTTCTGCCTTGGCCGGATAAAGTAACCAAGCGTGCGCTTGTACTCCCGATCGCCCCACCCGTCCCCGCAGTTGATAGAGTTGCGCTAAACCGAATTTTTGGGCATCTTCAATGATAATTGTGTTAACTCTGGGAATATCTAACCCCGACTCCACAATAGTCGTACAGACTAAGATATCCGCTTCCCCATTATTAAATGCTAACATGGTGGTCTCTAATTCGGACTCATCCATACGACCGTGGCCGATGGCAATTCTAGCACCAGGAATCATCCCTTGAATTGCTGCCGCTTTTTCTTCAATTCCCTCGATTCTGGGTACTACATAAAAAATCTGTCCCCCCCGATCCAATTCATTGCGAATTGCCGTTCTAATCACATCAGAATTATAACTAGAAAGGTGGGTTTGAATGGGACGACGAGAGGGGGGAGGTGTGGTAATTAAACTCATTTCTCGCACCCCAGAAAGGGACATATAAAGAGTCCGGGGAATCGGTGTCGCACTCAAGGTTAACACATCAATATTACTTTTAAAAGCCTTAATTTTTTCCTTTTGGTTGACCCCAAAACGCTGTTCTTCATCAATTACCAATAATCCTAAATCTTTAAACTCCACCGCTTTACTCAATAACAACTGCGTCCCCACCACTATATCCAATTCCCCCGTTTTCAAGCGCTGGACGATATCTTTTTTCTCGGAATTGGTGCGAAAACGATTTAATAAACCCACGTTGATGGGATAGGGGGCAAAACGTTCTTTTAGGGTGTGATAATGTTGTTGGGTTAAAATCGTTGTTGGTGCTAATAAAGCCACCTGTTTATGACCCGTGGTGACAGCTTTAAAAATAGCACGAATGGCCACTTCTGTCTTACCAAAACCCACATCCCCACAGACTAAGCGATCCATCGGGCGATCGCTTTCTAAATCCCGTTTCACATCCTGTATCGCTTTCAGTTGATCAGCAGTGGGTTGGTAGGGAAAGGAATCCTCTAACTCCCGCTGCCAGGGATTATCCATCGGATAGGCAAAACCCGATTTTTGGGACCGTTGGGCGTAAATATTGATTAAATCAACCGCTAACTTCTTAACTGACTTCCTGACGCGAGCTTTCGTCGCTTCCCACGCTTTGCCAGAGATTTTATGTAATTCTGGCTCTTGATTACCTGTATGACGATAACGGGAGAGATTATCAACAGAATCGGCAGGAACCCGCAATAATCCATCGGCATATTTAATAACTAGATAATCTCGACCTTGCACTATTCCGCTAATTGTGCTTTCTTGCTTTTCTAGTTTGATAAACTGTCCGATGCCATGGTGTTTATGTACTACAAAGTCGAGGGGACGGAGTTTGTTCACGTCCACCTGTACCGAGGCTGCTTGCCGACGTTTGCGGACGTAACCGGCAGTATTTAAAAGATGTTGCCCGAAGAACTCTCGATCAGTAACGACGACTATGCGATAGGTGGGTAGGATAAAACCTTCTAATTCAGCTAATCCTGAGTATTTTAGGGCTGTAGCGGTGTTTTGAATGATTAAGCGATCGATCGCCCCAAAATCGAGGGGATTGGGGATAAATTGGGACGGACAGTCGTGTTCCTGTAATAACGAGACTGTGCGGGAGGGTTGGGCAGATATTAACCATGTAGCGTACTTATTTAGTTTAATACCGCTATAAATCTCTCTTTTTCCCCGTAAAATTTCCGCTAGTTTGGCGAATTGTCCCGGATTGGTGGGAATCGGACGACTGGAGAGATTAAGGCTATTTTCGGACAGGTGATCGTCTATTTCCGAGAGGTAGAGATGGGGAAATTTAGGCGATATTTGCAGAGATTCGCCAAAAGAACGGTGAATTTTCGGTAAAGCTGGTTCTATCTCTTGCCAGCGTTCCCCAATATATTCTATCCAGCGATCGCTTCTAGCTTGACAGCTTTCCAGTTCATCAAAGGCAATAAGAGTATTGTCAGGGAGATAATCCAATAAAGAGGCAGGTTGACGGAAGGCCAAGCCTAAAAATCGCTCAATTCCCTCTGGATAAATGCCATTAGCCAATTTTTCTCGCTCTTCGGCCTCCAGATAATCGGCCACTGTCGGGGGGAGAGAAGGGGCAATCATCGCCGCGAAGCTAGTGGGAGTAAGAAGCAGATTGGGGATAGAATCGAGCGATCTTTGGGTGGCAGGGTCAAATTCTCGCAATTTTTCCAATTCATCGCCGAAAAATTCTAACCTGACCGGTAATTCTGCCGAAACTGGGAAAATATCAACGATATCGCCGCGACGACTCCATTGCCCTTCGGTTTCTACCAGTGAAACCCGTTCATATCCTAATCTAGCTAGGGTTAGATCGAGGTTTTTGGCTTCTATCACCCTTCCTACCTCAAAATTATCGCTATACTGCTCGAAAACCTCTCTAGGGGGTAAATGGGGCTGCAGGGCCTTTTCGGTGGTAACGATCGCCATTCCAGCCTCTTGATGAATGATTGTCGATAATACCTGCATCTGTCCCCAAATCATCTCGGATTCCCGATTAAATGTCTCGTAGGGGCAAGCTTCCGAGGTGGGATAAAAGAAAACACCTTTCCACGTCATCGCTTCTAATTGTGCCGCCCAACGTGCCGCTTCTTCCAGATTGGCACAGATAATTAAAAGATTTTTTCCTTGACAACGGGCGAAAGCTGTGCTTATTAATCCTTTCGGTAAGCGGGCAAGGCCCGTTAGGGTTAAATTGCCATTTTTCTCCAGTTTTTGGATAAGTTCGGCAGTTAATGGCGATTTTTCAATGTTGCGAATAACGGAGGCAAAAGTCATTTTTTCGTGTTCGGCACTCGGTTTTTAGTTAGGGTTTGCGGCAAAAAGTTTTTCGTGGGGACAGGGTGTGGGGTGTGGGGTGTGGGGTGTGGGGTGTGGGGTGTG
>NZ_JASJFG010001083.1:0-5271 GCF_030065375.1 Microcystis sp. M49636_WE2
ATGAAGAATTTTTTGGGAGAGCAAAATGAAGGATTAGCAAAATCAGAATGGAAAATTACTTGTGAACTTTTTGCCCCTTATGCGCCAGAAGAAAATCCAGTTGAAGCAATTTGGTTTCAATTAAAAAATTTGCTCAGGAGGTTTTATCGTTTCGGCAAAAACTTTAAAATTATTAATTTTTTATTTCAATTTTTTGCCAAATATAATCTTTTCAAATTTCCTAACTTGAAAAGATTTGATGCCTTTTCACAACTCATTTAGGTTTGCTATATAAGTGTTTTTGTTTTATGAAAAATCAGTTATTAAAATTAGCTTTTGAAGTAGAAATTGAAGAAGGGGAGCAACTCAATCTTCCCAGTTCTATTGTGCAAGGAATTGGTAAAGGGAAGTGGGTGATTACTATTCAGCCCAAAACCTTGGTTAGCGATCGCCTTCATTCCTGAATAGTTATGCCCCAGAAGACGAAGGTTTATATGACGATTATTAAAGGCGGAGCCAATCTTTCAGCCCGTTTTCAATTAATTTCATCTGTGATTCCGATAGCATTCCAAGCTTTTTCACAAAATAGGGTGGAGGAACGGTTACAAAACCCTGAAGTAGGAAGGCACCTTTTCTTTTCAGAAAGGGAAGGTCGATCTGAATCTCATATTGGGAGCCTCTGATACTAGTTGTATGAGGAATCACACCAATCAAAGCTCGATCCTCATCTCCATAAGGTTCACTCACAACAAGAGCGGGGCGTACTTTTGCTGCTATCCCAAAATCAATCAACCAAACTTCGCTACGAACTGGCTTCGGATTCCCCATCTGCTTCCTCCTCTGCATCTAGACGAGCAAACGATTGAGCGGCAAAAAGAACTGCATCATCATTACTCCAATCACCATAGTCTCCAGTCGGACTCAGGCTGGCTGAAAGGAACTCAGATTTTTCTCTAGCTGAAAGTTTTTTGAACTGTCTAAGAAGTGTTACAACGGCTTCACTCATGGCTTCAACTGATCGCTTGTAGATTACTTTCTGTCCACTAGGTTAGCACGGCGCTCGCTCTTTCAAAAACCAAAACAATCGCGGTTTTAACGTTTAATTAACCAGAAGCGGGTGATCGCACTGGATGAAGGTGTTTCTAAGGCGATCGCCCACACCTTGCGGTAGTTCGGTGAAGCGGATTTGTCCATCCTGATAAATGCCTTCGATGGTTTTTAGCATGGTTTGCTGTTTGGTTGGTTTCCTTTTTAATTTTAACGGCTAATTTCAACGGACTGGCTCTGTAATTCCTGTCTGCTCAAAAGCTTGGCGATGATACAAGTATTCCTGATGCCGCAATAAAAGGCGCGTTAAGTAACACATCCGACACGACCAGTGATCGCATTTTTAAGAAAAATGCTACAATCCATAGAAATAAATTAAATTAACGATTATGTCATCTTTAGTTTTTACACAACACATTGAAGTAACACCTGGTGTTTGTGGGGGCAAACCTCGTATTGCGGGTCACCGTATTAAAGTACGAGATATTGTCATCTGGCATGAAAAAATGGCAATGTCTCCTGATGAAATTGTTTATAATTACCCAACAATTACTTTAGCTGATGTTTATGCGGCTTTAGCGTATTACCATGATCATCGAGAAGAAATTCGCCAAGATATTGAAGCCAGCGAAAATTTTGCTAAACAGTTACAAGGGGATCAGCCTTCTTTGGTCGAAAAAATTTTAAAGGGGAATAATGGCCAATAAGCTGAAGTTTCATCTTGATGAAAGTGTCTCTAATGCGATCGCCAAAGGTTTAAGGATGAGAGGGATTGATATTACAACGTCTCCTGAAGAGGGATTAATTGGGGCTTCTGATAAAGAGCAATTAGCTTATGCTTTGTCGCAAGGCCGAGTTGTTTTCACTTTTGATGATGATTTTCTGGTTTTGTCTTCAATGGGATTGGAACATTGTGGTATTATTTATTCGCGTCAAGGTCAATCTATCGGAAAGATTATTAGCAATTTAGTTTTGATTTGGGAATGTTTAGACCCTGATTATATGTATAGAAATGTTGAGTTTTTATAAAAATCACAATTAAGAGAAAAAGGGCATATTGGGTAAGGCAGTTTACGGGATTGAATCTTTATGTTGTGATGATACCCATGACAATCCAGGCCGGTATGGGTTAGGTTTAAAACCGCAGGATTTGCTGTTTTCTAGGGTTTATCGGTTTATCAGGGGCTTTATCTGACCGATTGGGGAATGATAGAAATTCCCATTATTCCTGACGATATTGACGATGAATAACGGTAGGAGGGGTTAGGGTAGCGTAACGCATATAAAACACAAAAGGCGCGTTAAGAAACGCACCCTACAAGATCGGCGATCGCACTGTTGGGTTGGTTTCCTTTTTAATTTTATCAGCTAATTTCAACGGGCTGGATATGCCATTAATTCGAGATGAATGAGATTATGCTTTACACGGTGATTATAAGTACCTAAGCAAAATTAATTACACATATCTAACCCCCCCCTTGCCTCTTGCCTTTTGCATGAGTGCCTTTCTTCACTAGGAAATTTATTTTGCACGACTACTTATTCGTTATTATCCTATGCGGTAGGGGTTTGATTTAAAATCCCAAGATCGCCCTGTTTTTCGGTATCTATTAATTGATTGTTGAAGGTTTTTATGGATCTGATTTGGGTACGATAACAATTCCTGACGGTATAGGCAATGAATAATGCAGGAGATGTTAGCGCAATGTAAGGCATTGCTATTTAGATTAAAGTGTTTTGAAAAGGTAAAAGGTGCGTTCCACGCACCCAATTAAGAACGGTGATCGTGTTCGGAACAACAATTTAAGAAAGGATGACTTTGTTACGCTCATTGCGAGCTTGCTCTAAATAAAACTCCATGTCGTTGATAATTGTCATTAAGGTATCCGCCGTAACCGCCTGATTGTTGAAATCTCGAAGTGTTGTCGCGAAACTAAAGAATGCTGTGGACAGCTTAGTGGTTTCCGTAGCCAGCGCTGTCATGGACGTTCCCGCCGTTCCAATTGTGTCTAGCTGTGATAGCGTCGCGTTCTGCGCCCGCAGACGTTCTTGAAAGGCTTCTACCACAATGCGCTGCGTCGTTGCCGCCTTGCCGACTTCATCGCGCATTTGGGTGAGTTGCTCGAATTTAATGACCTTGTCAACAGCCGTCAATATTTTCTTAATTTGCTTTACGGCTAGCTCGATTGACTTCTTCGCGACTGTAACCTCCGGAGCAGCGGCATCGCCCGGGCCAGCATCAAGAAGGTTCGACAGTTCCTCTTCATCTGGCAAGAGTCCAACAAGCTCTTCGGTCGGCCCACCCCGCGCTTCATCAACGGCTGCAGCTAGGGTATCATAGCGCTCTTTGAGGGTTTTGAGACGAGCGGACTCACGATCAACGTCTTGCTTTAGGCGTTCATGGTTTGCTGTCTCGGTGGCTATGGCATCCTTAAGTCGCACCTCGGTTTCTTTCCCAACTGTTGAGAGGCGATCAGCAGAGTCAGAAAGCTTAGTCGCAGCATTGTTAAAGTCTGTGAGGGTGGATGAGACTGCATTACTCAGCCTGCCTTGCAACTGTGCCCGTGCGGTGTTAGCTTGCTCAGTAGAAATACTGCCCGTGCGTTGGGCTTCGTCAATCTCACCAATTTTTTGTAGAAGCAGTTGGACTACCTTCATGTTGTTCAACGAGGTTGGCAGCGAGGCAAGAGCGTTGCTGATCTCTTGATTAAGGTCGTCTGCTACAGTGGCGGCGAGCTTAAGGCGATCGGTAAAGTAGGAATATGCTCCATCGCTCATCGCAGGAACGCTTCGCTTAATAGTTTGGACAGACTGTGCCACAGACTCAAAGTTCGGGATACTAGCTTTAGAATTGGAAAACTGCATAGTGCTCATGATGACCTTATCCTAATGTTTGAAAAGTGTTTGGAAAGCGTGGCTTGTACGCGGAAATATATCGAGGTGAGCTTTCACTAGGAATCGTAGGTTTTTTTGAACTCCTCATAAGCCTTGTCAAAGACTTTCCCAAGATCGGTGCTCATGTCACCCACTTCCTTCCACGGGTTGACAATGCCTTCAAGGTCAGTAACAAAGGTCAGCAACATATCGCTGTCCTTGACTTGATTCCACTTATCAACCGATTGATCAATTCTTGCGATGATGTCAGTCCACAAGAAGTCGAGGTGCTCTAGGGACTGCTGAGCATCTAGGAGACGCATTCCAATATCTGTAAATTGGGTTGCAAACTGATTGAGTATGCCCTGTACCTGCTGTTTCCGCTTGAGATCGTTGGACTTGTCATCCTTTTGCTGGATTTTTGAGTTCCTATCTTTCCGAACCTTCTCGGCCTTAGCGCCAAAAATGCCGCCTGTAATGGCGATACCAATAATTCCGCCTACGGCACCAGTGAATGCAAGCCCGACATACTTGTCGTAGTCTTTCTTCAGTTGATCGATCTCCTTTTCAAGGCTATCAATACTGTCTTGGAGTTCTTTGATCTGATCATCCATATTGGCTTTCTTAGCCCGCCCTTTCTTGTCTACGATCGCTGGCTCAAGACCATTCACTGTTCTGTTGTCCGATAGGGTGCCACCAGAGATATCGGTTTTGTAGTCACGCACTGCCATAAGCACCTTGAGCGTCCGTTGCTGCTGGTCGGCGCAGGTTGCCTTTAACCTTTTGATGACTTCTGGCAACGCCATTTGAATTTTAGCGTCCTTGTCACTAGAAATTGGGATTATTACAGTCGGGTCGTTGATGGTTTGCATCTGCTCAATGATATCCATCTTGTTGATGGTATTGATGACTTGGCCACCAATTCTAACGATGTCATCCGATGCGACTTTGAGGCTAGAAGCCTGCCCCTTCACCAGGCCCTCGACTGGTGTCCAGCCGTTAGCATGGTCAGTGATCTTTTGGTACAAATCGATGATTTCGTTAGGCTCAAGTCCAGGGATGCCTGTGCTGTTGCTGCCGATGTCTTTCGTGAACTGTTCGAGGCTCTGCGGTAGCTCCCTGGCAGCGTGGACATACAGCAAGATTTTGATTAGGTCGTCGGCAGTAAAGATGCCAGCTGCGCGACCGTCCTGAGTTTGACTGCCTGTGAGCAACTGCAACATCACGACTGCAGCAATTCTCATTTTAAAAAGTAACAAGTGATACAGACAGAAACAAAGCTTTAAGCAGGCTACAAAATGCGCTCCCGCGAGTGCGACTGCATCGCAGAGAAGTGAGTATATAGAGTATTTATACTCAAAATATTTGAAA
>NZ_JASJFG010000543.1:0-1619 GCF_030065375.1 Microcystis sp. M49636_WE2
ATCACCCATCTCGCTTGTTATCAACCACTGTCTTCATCGAGGAGGAACACCATGTCTCAACCGATCGAACTTTCCTTAGAACAACAGTTCAACATTCGTTCTTTTCAGACTCAGGTAGAAAAAATGAGTCAGGAGCAAGCGCAGGATTTCCTGATCAAGCTCTACGAACAAATGATGGTCAGAGAAAATATGTACAAAGCTTTTCTCAAACACCAGTGGGGTCTAGATTCTAATCCCTGGGCCCCCCAATAACTCATTTCACCCCTGCGGGCGACCTCTTTCTCCGGCTGGGTTTCTGCGGAAACGAGCTAGGGATGCGGGGCGCATTTCTTCACCTTTTTAGCTATTCTTAGGGAAGAATAACCGAATTGCTAGGGGTTAATTTATGTTCGAGCGCGCTTTGATCTGTACAGATCTTTTCGATGGTCTCCATCGTCTTGTCCATTGTGTGCCACACTTAGCCCTGAGCGGCTTAAAACAAGTTATCTTCCTCCACAGTATTCCGGTTTGGGAACAACCCACCCTAGCTGCCGTAGATCAAGCGAAAATTGACGCGGCTAAAGAAAAATTATCCCCAGCTTTAGCAAATATTCCCGACGGTATGACAGTTAGTCTGGAAATCTCTAACCGTCGTCCCGTGGATGCCGTGCGGGAAATCCTCGCGCATCACTCTATTGACGTGATTTTGATGGGAAATCCCATGCGCGGTGCCGTCCAAGAAAAATTATTCGGTAGTACCAGTTTAGCGATCGCAGGTATTACCGATATTCCGCTGCTGATTTTCCGACCGCAATTATTATCAGTTTATACTCACGATGAATTAGCCCTGCGCTGTCAGCATCTCTGGAAACATTTATTAATTCCCTACGATGGCAGTCCCGACGCGATTTATCTAATTGAACAGATGGAAAAATACGCCCAAACCCGCGCCCCCGGCTCTTTTGAGCAATGTCTCCTCGTCCGGGTAGTGGAAAATATCAGTCGCGATCCCAGTGTCACCGAATCTCGTTTAAATGATGCCCGTCGGGAATTAGAATCGGTGCAAGTGCGACTAGAAAAACTCGGTTTGCAAGTACAGAGCCAAGTGCGACAAGGAACACCTGTATTAGAAGTTTTGACGGCAGCGGAAGAAGATGACATCAGTGCCATCGCAGTGGCTACCTGCCATCGTTCCAATATGTTGGAATGGTTAGCCGTGCGTCGGATTAATGAAGATATTCTTCATCAACTGTGGTTCCCCTTATTATTTTTCTCACCGAAGGGATAGACTGGAAAAAAAGGCTCTCTTGGGGATAAACCACAGAGACACAAAGGACAGAGAGAGGAAGACAGATTCGATCACTAAAATCGATCACACAAACGACAAGAGAGCCGCAAAAATTTGGGATAAATTAACTTAAGTAAGTAGTTATAATTAAATTAAAAATAGATTTTGCCTCTGATCCCCCCTGCCCCCCCTAGGGTTGATTCATAGTAGGGTTGATTCATAGTAGGGTTGATTCATGAATCAACCCTACCCAAACTCCTTGATAAGGTGGGGATCTGAAAACTTTTAACAACTACCTACTTAACTGTTCAATTAATCCGACAACTTTAGCCTTAATTTCATCGCGAACTCG
>NZ_JASJFG010000473.1:0-3195 GCF_030065375.1 Microcystis sp. M49636_WE2
ATCGATGACAGGACCGATGATCTGGACGATTTTACCAACGTTAGTTTCTGTTGTCGCTACCATTGTTTATGTCTACTCTGGGTTTTAGCTGATAACTCCCACAAGGGGAAAGTCTTAATTTTTTGTAAAATTAGCCAATACTCAGCTTATCACGCTAGGGGATCAGATCAGTTACCAGTGATCAGATGTGAGTTTTCCGTGGACAGTCTGAGCGGTGATCGGTATTAAATGGCAATTTTCTGCTTACTGGTTACTGATCACTGATAAAAAGTAAGGCAGGCCTGAGCCTACCTTAAAACAAAGCGAGGTTGATCAACTTTGGGGATGCCGATGCAGTGGATGAAATTGGTTTCATACCATATATTGGCGATTATAGCAAGGGTTTTGCTGGTTGCATGGATTCAAATAAAAAATAATTTAAAGCTTGACCATAGGGTTTAGTCTATGGATTGAGGGACAAGAACTATCTTCTGTCAAATTTTCAAGGGACAGCTTTAGATAGGGTTTATGGTAGGGGTGCCGGGCCTGCGCCCAAAATGTGTTATGGATATTTCTACAAAACTGAGATGCACTGCCTTCTCAACCGTCCGGGAGAATTGTGCTGTAAGATATCCTCAGTTTAAATTGTTTAGGCTCGCAATCGTAGATGAGAATAAATTTCGGTTGCTTTTGCGGCAATAGATCAATAATCTGAGGAAATTATCGGTTAACTATATGAATTCTGCTAAAATTATCGCCATTATCACGGGAGCGATTTCGATTTTAATCGCCGTTGCCTATTTAATCCTAGTCCAGATTCTGGACTTTCGCACCGAGATGATTCCCGCTCCCCTAGAAGTTATTTTTCCCAGATTATAAAAATCGGGGTTGAAAAATTTTCAACCCCGAAAAAAGCAATTTTTGAGCGGATTAACCCACCGATTGTAACTGTAATTGCGAGAGAATATCGCTCTGCTCGGAGCGCTGATGACTAGAGACTGTCACCACAGCTTCAGCAGTTACATCTAATAGCGCATGGTCTCCAGAATTGACTTTTCCCGATAACATCGCCTCGGCTAAACTATCCTCTAAGCGTCGAGTTAAGGCACGACGTAAAGGCCGCGCACCGTAGCTAGGATCATAACCCTCATTGATGACCAAATCCTTGAAAGCGGCGGTAACTTCCACAGAAATTCCTTTTTCTGTCAATTGTTTGGCTAGATCTGCGATCAGAATATCGGCAATCTGGGTAACTTCTTCGCGAGTTAACTGTCGGAAAACAATAATTTCATCGAGACGGTTGAGAAATTCGGGACGGAAATATTGTTTTAACTCGTCCGTCACCCGATTAGAAATCTGTTGGTAACGCGATTGAGCAAAATCGTCAGCAATCTCGAATCCTAAGCTATTACCGCCTTTTTCGATGACTTTTGAGCCAATATTCGAGGTCATGATAATTAGGGTATTCTTAAAGTCCACCCGACGACCTTGGGAATCGGTCAAATGACCATCTTCTAACAGTTGCAGGAGAAGATTAAAAACATCGGGATGTGCTTTCTCGATTTCGTCAAACAAAACTACTTTATAGGGTTGACGACGCACTGCTTCCGTTAACTGACCGCCTTCATTGTAACCGATGTATCCGGGAGGCGCACCAATTAACTTAGAAACCGTGTGGGATTCCATAAATTCCGACATATCTAGGCGAATCATACTGGATTCCGAGCCAAAGAGCAACTTAGCTAAGGCTTTCGTTAATTCAGTTTTACCCACTCCCGTGGGACCGGCAAAAATAAACGAGGCAATCGGACGGTTAGGATTCTTTAAATTGACTCGCGCTCGACGAATAGCACGAGAAACGGCATTTACTGCCTCCTGTTGACCAATAATCCGCTCGTGCAGTTGACATTCCAGATTTAAGAGCGATTCCGACTCAGTTTCAGTTAATTGGGTAACGGGAATACCTGTCCAAGCGGCGACAATTTGGGCGATTTCCTCCGCATCCACCACCGGAATTAAAGATTCGGGGTTAATTAGGGGTGATTCTTCGCTAACCTCTGCGGGACTTTTACTTTGTAGGGAATAGCGTAGATGGGTGCGGGATCCCGCTTCATCGAGAAGATCGATCGCTTTGTCCGGTAAAAAGCGATCATTGATATAGCGAGAGGATAGATTAACGGCAGCTTCGATCGCTTTTTGATCGTATTTTACCTGATGGAAATCCTCGTAGGTGGCTTTTAAACCCTGTAAAATCTCGATCGCCTGCTCTTTGGTCGGTTCTCCCACCATAACTGGCTGAAAACGTCTTTCTAGAGCCGCATCTCGCTCAATATGCTGTTTATACTCATCGAGAGTAGTTGCCCCTAAACACTGTAACTCGCCGCGAGCTAAAGCAGGTTTAAGCAAGTTAGAAGCATCCATAGCTCCTCCCATGCTACCAGCACCCACAAGAGTGTGAATTTCATCGATAAACAGGATAATACTGCCCGATTTGCGAACTTCCTCCACCACACCCTTTAAACGTTCCTCAAAATCGCCGCGAAAACGGGTTCCCGCCAGTAAAGACCCCATATCGAGGGCAATTACCTGTTTATCCCGCAAAAGTTCGGGAATATCGCCATTATGGATGCGTTGTGCTAACCCTTCAGCGATCGCTGTTTTGCCCACCCCCGGCTCACCCAGTAAAATCGGGTTATTCTTGCTGCGACGGCCTAAAATTTGGACAACTCGCTCGATTTCTGGCTCTCTACCGATTACAGGGTCAATTTTGCCATTTTTGACCTCTTGGCTTAAATTGCGACCATATTGGGCTAAAATCCCGCCTTGGGGAGCATTTTTCTGGTCTTCATAGTCACTCTTTGCCGTGAAGCGACCACTAGCGACTTTTTCCCCGGCATTTTTAATTAAAAGGCCGCGAAGTTTGATCAAATCAACACCCTGCATAATTAAAATTTTAGCGGCTAGGGATTCGGGATCGCTGGTGATAGCGAGTAATAGATGTTCAGGTGCGATCGCCTGTTCCCCTAATTGTCGAGCTTCCTGAAATGCTTGCTCGAACATCTTTTTCGCTTTCGGGGTAAAAGGGATATTAACGGGACTGTAACCGGTGCCGCGGCCGGTCATTCCTTCAATCAGGCGGCGACTTTCGTGCAGGGTAACTTTTAAATCCTTGAGAATTAAGGCTGCGGTGGCGGTGGCTTCTCCTATCAATCCTAA
>NZ_JASJFG010000912.1:0-1213 GCF_030065375.1 Microcystis sp. M49636_WE2
AAACAAAATAGAAAGGTTATTAATCGGATTAAGGGATTTATGAGGCTGCGGCAAAACTAACACGACGATAAATTTCTAGCAAGGGAAGTTCAACGTTTAAACTCTCCAGAGGGATTATTTGACTAAGTTGATCGTAGGTTTGTAGTTGCCAGCGATCGCTCTGTGCGAGTCTGAAATATTGCTCAATGTAGGGTTCAGTTTGGCTAACGAGCAGATATTCACAAAAACTTGGCAGGGAACGATATTTTCTAAATTTATCACCTCGATCATAGGCTTCCGTGGCGGGGGAAAGCACCTCTACAATAAATAAAGGATTAAGAATTTCGTCTTTGCGATCGCCGTTAAATTCTGGTTCATGGTTAACAACCATGAGATCGGTATAGGTTCCACAATTATATTCAGGAATCCACAGCCGCAGATCGCTGTTATACAGACGAAAATCCCTATCTCTTAATAAAAATCCCAAAAAAACCGAGATATTGATCGCGATCGCGCTGTGGGTTGCGGTTCCTCCAGGCATAAGAATCATTTCTCCATGGCAATATTCATAACGTTCCTGAGAAGTTTCAGCGATCACCCGATATGCTTCCAAAGTGACAGGGGTTTTGGTGACTGTCGCAATAGTTGGTTTTTCTTGAGCGATAATCATGTTTGTCTTTCTCCGATATTCTAAGTGGCTGGTTATAATTAAATTAATAATGGATTTTAGGTTCGATCCCCCCTGCCCCCCTTGATAAGGGGGGTGCCGATAGGCGGGGGGATCCCCCTTAATAAGGGGGGCATCTGATAATTTTTAACCCCTACCCACTTATTAATTAATTTTATGGTTATTTTTTAGGGATTGTGGGGAAGCGATCGCTTTTTATCAAAATAGAATAGAAAGAGCGATCGCAGTTTTTCTGAGGTGAGAGAGAAAAATTTTTTAAGAGCAAACTATCGTTAATTTGATTGTATGTATTATAATTGAGTCGTTAAATTTAAACAAAATACTATACTGTCCTCATCGAGGTTATTGTTGATGAAATCAGAGTATGATCTCGCTAATATGAAAAGTCGTCCTAATCCTTTTGCTCAACAACTCAAGCGGCAGGTCACTTTACCTTTAAGGATTGATGTCATTGATTTCTTTGAAAAAAAAGCAAAAGAAAAAGGAATTTCTTATCAGGAACTAATTGATTTATATCTTCAGGATTGTGTGACAAACGACCGAGAA
>NZ_JASJFG010000123.1:0-2691 GCF_030065375.1 Microcystis sp. M49636_WE2
AAAACCTTCGTATTTTGAGGGAAATACCACAGAGGAACAGGTTTGATAATAAAATTGCAAGGTTTCATAGTCTTGATAACCTAATCCCTTGATATGACTCTCGAAAATTTCTTGATTTTCCCGATAAAGTCGGGTACATTCTTTGAGATAATCTTGATATTCTTGAGTTTGGGACTGTTGAGATAATTGCAGATTTCCACTAACTAGATTATCGGTTTCTTTGCCGATAAAAACTATTTGAAATTTTAAACCTTTTTTAGCTAGTGTCATAGCTGCTTTGAGTAAAGTCAGATGATCTTTGTAGATACCAAAAGAGGAGGGAAAATAAAAAGTAACTAGCTCACTTTTGACTAGATCAATCTTGGGATTAGACTGCTCGATAAATCCCGCTAAGGGTACAGCTTTTAATTTACTAGCATAGGTAGCATTGGGAAAAACTTTTAAAACATCGTCTTTAGTTTTTTGGGAAATTGTGAACAGTAGATCGGCCCGATCTAACCATTCTTTTAACGCTTCATTGTAGGGTTCTTGATAGGATTCTGAGTAAGTTAAGGGAGCAAATTGCCAAAACACATCATAAATAATGCCACTTAAAGTAACCTTGACATTGGGGGGAGAAATCCGATTAGTCATCCCATACAAACAGTGATCAGCTTGGTAACGATTGATAATCTGATTAATTCTTGCTTCGATGCGTAAAAATTCAATTCTACGAGAGAAAAGACGATGAATATAATTCAGTCTTAGGGTTTTGTAAAAATTCGCTATAAGACCATAAAAATAGATTAATTTTGTCTCAAAACTCTGGGGATAAAAATCAAAATTTTCGTAGATAAGTTTATCAGAATCTGGCATTAAAGACTTAAAATATTCAATATCATTACGAGGGAGGACGATAATAATTTGTTCGACGTATTCTAATAAGCTAGGTATTAAAGAGATAATGACTCTTTCTACTCCTCCTTTGCGATAAAATAAGATCGGGATGACAATTTTCATAGATTTACTTACAGATAGATATCAATAAAAAGATTGATTTTTGACTTGAACCTATTATATGATAGGCTCGAATTGTTCTACTGAGTCGAGAAATCGAGTTAAATTCAAGGAACTAAGACTCCATCACCCATCGCCCCTATTTTCCCTCGATCTTGGAGAAAAAGAGTGTCACAAGCTACTCCATCCCTACAATCTAATCTCAAACAATGGCTAAGGGCGAGCGCACCTTCCCTATTTCAAATTAAACAGCGTTTGAGCGCCCGTCGTTGGCCGAAAAAATCGATCGTTATTTACACAGAAAAATATCGTCCCATGCGTCCGGCGGAAATTTGGCAACGCGGGGCTAGTGGCACCCAGGCATCGGTGGCTTTTTTAGCGCAGGAATGGACGAAACGCGGCTATAAAGTGACAATTTTTGGCAATTGTGAGGGTATGGAAGGGGAACAGGACGGTATTCGCTATGTTAATTATTACCAGATGAATTGGCAGGATCGCTTTGAGACATTGGTGATCTCTCGTCATCCCACCTATTGCCGTCCTGGTACCAAGGCAGAACGAATTTTTTTTGATTGGCAAGATATTAAAGTTCCGGCAGCCTCCTATACCCCCGAAATTTTGGCTAGATACGACAAAATTTTCTGTAAAAGCCAATATCAACGGGATTTACTGGATTTCTGTCCCGATCATCAATGTCCGATTGTTCCTAATGGTATTGATGCTTCTCTTTTGGCTGTAAGTGAGACGGTGCCAGAAAGCGAGCATCTTCCTTATCGTCTAGTCTATGCCTCTCGTTATTATCGAGGCCTAGAGTCAATGTTAAAGCATGGCTGGCCGATTATCAAGGCGGCAATTCCCGCAGCTGAGTTACATCTCTACTATGGTTTTACTAAACGGGATGGCTATAGCGATCGCAGAGAATGGCGCGATAATTTAATCGCTTTGATTAAAGCTAGTCCGGGGGTAGTTGATCGCGGAATGATCGGTTATCGTCAACTAATCGAGGAAAAAGCTCGCTCTGCTATTCATTACTACGGTTGCACCTATCGTGAGATCGATTGTATTTCCGTGCGCGAGTCGGCAGTGGTGGGTTGTCTGCCAGTGGTGACGGATTTTGCCGTTTTTCGAGAAAAGGACTACTGTGTGAAAGTGCCGGGGGAAGTAACCGATCCGGCTACTCAGGAAGCTATAGCCCGGAAAATCGTCGAATTACTGAAAAATCCCCAGCTTTTAGCCCAAGAGCGCGAAAGATGTCGTCAAATTGCCCTAACTGACACTTGGGAGCGATCGGCCGCCGCTTGGTTAGATGTGATTGAAAAGGAGTCTCCCAGTCAGTAGATTGTTTACTTAGACTGGAAAAATGACCTTTTCGTTTAATAAGTGCCTAAATTAGGGATTTTAAGGGGAAGTAAGCCCTTGAAATCTCACTGGTGCGGGATATCTATCAGCATTTCCTCTAAAACCCTTGCTACGCTTAGGATTAAGTCTTCGCGATCAGGAGCGGCGATGATTTGCAAACCTAAAGGTAGCCTGGATGAACGTTTAATCGGCAAAGAAAGGGCAGGTAAACCGATAAAAGAAAAAGGTTGGGTGAATCTGCCTAAATTAGGTCTAATTAATAGCTCTTGCCCGTCAATAATCATTTTTTCTACTCCTAACGGCGGCGCAATACAGGGAATCGTCGGGGTGAGGATA
>NZ_JASJFG010001084.1:0-8634 GCF_030065375.1 Microcystis sp. M49636_WE2
GGATTTCGTGATCGAGATCCGTTCTAAAACCGATAGTTTATCCAAGTTAAAGCGGAAAATGGAGGAGTATCGGGAGAACGGGGTGAAGTTAGGATGGTTGATCGATCGCCACAATAAACAGGCTTTCGTCTACCGTCAGGATGGTACGATTACCTGTTATCCCGCCAACGCGATTTTAAGCGGGGAGGATGTGGTTCCGGGGTTCACTTTGGCACTGGAAATCTTGCTGTAAGAGTGATCGCCATTTTTTAAATCCTACAGTAACCTGAGTTCGCGATAAGGAAAAAGACGGGTAGTAAAGCGAATAGAAGTTAATTTTTGGGCATAATCGCGGATATTCTCTGACCATATTTCTGAAAAATTAGCCGATTCTCACCGTAAAATCTTCTCTAAAACTGGAGCGCCTCATCCCTGTTGTAAGGCCACTAAACTCATCTCAAAATCGGCATTCCATTCATGCTGCCATTGCTCGATTTTTTCCCTTAAATCTTGCTTTTCTTGGGGATTAAATTCTCTACTTAAGTAGCTGGTTATAATTAAATTAAAAATAGATTTTAGGTTTGATCCCCCCTGCCCCCCTTGATAAGGGGGGTGCCGATAGGCGGGGGGATCTGAAAGTTTTTAATACCTACCTACTTAAAATTGCTGCAGTTAAAACTCGATCGATTCTAGCACTTAAATCATCATTGATGTCACCGTAATCTTCTAAATCATCCCATTCCTCGATACAGGCGCTAATAATTGCTTCTAAAATAGCGAGGGCGTTATCCGGTTCTCCCTTTTGATAATAATCTTGGTTCTCATCCACTAGGGCGTAAATTTCATTAGAAATTGGCTCTTCTTCGTAGTAATATTCTTGGATCGCTCGCAGGGATTGCCGCAGTTCATTACGGACAGTATTACGATAAGCTTTGAGATTAATAGTTATCTTCACTGCCGCTTTATTAACTGGGGTAGCTGGAACTAAAAATTTATCAATTGTCTCGATAATTTCTGGGTGTTTAGCCACTAAATGATTAAGCAATTTTCTTAATTTACTTTCATCGATCGGTGTCAATAACTCCTCTAGGGAAGCTTTTTTGATAATTAATTATAGTTGACGAGAACAGGTTAATAAAACCGCCATAATATGCTTACACAAACCCTCGTAATACTAGGAACAAGAACAGGAGACATTCTCAAGATTATCTTGGTTAAAATCGATAGCAACTCGATAGTTTTTAACCTAACTACCATACACTAAAGCTTGTAGATTTTGCCCCCGTTGCCAAAGAGAAATAACCGCACCGTTATCGTAATAATATTGACCGCGCTGATAGGAAGCATTGGTGCTATTTTGCCGGATAATTTTTTCATTGATAGGAGGAATAGTCATAGTCAGCAAAGGAGAGGACTGACTGATAAAATCTTGTCTGTGTCAAGAAAACTGCCAGCACCGAGGCAGACCACTGCATCAGCAACCGAGTCAACTTATCTTCAGTTTAGCCTAAATGTGCTATAGTGAAGACAGTATGGAAATTAAAAACATTCCTCTGTCCCAAATTCGTCGTCCTTTACCGCGACAAACCGATCCCGAAAAAGTTAATCAGTTGATGCAATCGATCGCTGAGGAGGGATTGCGAGAACCGATCGATGTTTTGGAGGTGGATGGTCAATACTACGGTTTTTCCGGTTGCCATCGCTTTGCCGCTCATCAGCGTCTCGGTAAAGAAACAATTCTCTGTCGAGTTCGTCGCGCTCCTAAATCCGTTTTAGCTAAACACATCGCTTAAGCTGAGAAGTCCCATGAATGAGTCCTTATATAAATATCATCGGCAAAAATTAGAGCAGTTAATGGCAGAAATTGGCTGTAAAAACCTAGAAGAATTGAGTAAGTTATCGGGTCTATCTTCTTGGCAATTGCAGAGAGTTCGCCATGGTTTAATCGCCAAATTATCCTCTGAATCTTTGGTGAAATTAGCTAATGCGCTGCAGCTGCCAGTTAGCGATCTCCTCGCTCATTTTCAAATCCCGACGATGGGGACAGAGGATCGTTCAGGGGAATTAAAAATTCTCGAACAAGAGTATCAAAATTTACAGCAAAAATTAGACCAGCAAAAAGAAGAATTAGCCGAAGAATTTCAACGTCAAAGCATCGAAGCGATCGAATCTTGGTTAGTTCAATGGCCCACGGCCGAGGCCGTTGCCCGCAAAAATCCCGACCTAGCAGCCGTCAAAATCCTCTCCCTAGTTAAACCGATTATGCAGTTACTGCAGCGCTGGGGAGTGCAACCAATTCACAGTGTCGGTGATCATGTTAGTTACGATCCGCAAATCCATCAATTGATCGATGGTCAAGCAGAAATAGGTACACCCGTTTTAGTTCGTTATCGGGGCTATCGTCATGGGGAAAAACTACTTTATCGTGCTAGAGTGAGTTTAATTAAAGTAGAAATGCAGGAAATTAAACCAGCAGAAACAGAAAATGTCACCGCTTAAAGTGATAATTCTTGCAGAGCTTTAGTGCTGTGAAAAATTCCCCCGTGGTCTGCTTTTATCGAAAAAATCGGGTCTAAAACCTCGCCTTAAGACGAAAAGTTTTTGGAGCGGGACATAAATCCCCATTACAAAACTAATGGCTACTTGATAACCGCCCCCTGAACGGTTAAAATAAGATTATGGGTGATTCGGAGAAAAAAACCAGCAATGGTTACAGATGCTTGACGGAGGTTTATCTGTTGCCGATGTTAGGATACTACTATTAGCGACGCTTGAGCGAAATCCAACCGCATCAATGTCGTCAATAATGTTGGGTTTCTAACTGGGATTGGTGCGTTACGCTAACCCTAACGCACCCTACTGGACTGTTTCAGCTAAAATAGGGCAATAGATTTCGGCTTAAAGTCTTAGATTATAGAATTTATAGCATTTTTCTAATACACCAAATTAGCTGAAACAATCCACTACACTCAAGATTAAGAAGGAAACCGAGCAAAAAGTAATGAGAGGGTTGTTTTAAGTTTGTATTTGTGCTACTTTGAAAATATGAAAGCAACGATCCGAAACGTTAAAATTAGCGAGATCCCCACAGCGATCGAGCAGTTAGGTTTGTCCGCTCATGCGTGTGTCGATTTCACCATCGAGAATCATGAGATGACGGGAAACGAACAGGAAGAAACCACCCAAGCCTTGATGGAAGTGGTGAATGAAATTCGTGCTTATGCCAAGAGTCAGGGATTGACTGATGAGAAGTTGGAAGAGCTTTTAGTAGATGAATCGTGAACCCATAGTTATCGATACGAACGTCTTGATAAGCTTCGCCTTAAGCAGTACGACAACACCAGCTTTGGCTGTAGAATACGCGATTAATAACTTTATTATTCTGCAAAGTCCCGCAACTATATGCGAGTTGGTCACAAAACTTCTTCTCCCAAAGTTCGAGAGGTACATTACACTGGAGCAGCGCCGACAACTGCTAGTAAGAATTTTGGAAATTTCGCTGCTGATTAGACCTACTGACCACACTGAAATTTGCCGAGATCGAGACGATAACAAATTCCTAAATCTGGCAACCAGTGGGGAAGCACGCTATCTCATTACTGGTGACAATGATTTGCTTATACTGCAACGCTATGGGAAAACAGAGATCGTTACACCAAGGGAATTTTTAAAAATTGTTCGGCGGTGAAGTACAAAAAATCCAGTTTGAGTGAGATGATCGAAAGAACAACATTGATAGGGAAAAACACGGGATAGACTTTAATTTTGCCAAGACAAGTGACTTAAGCAGTAGGTTGGGTTGAGCAATAATAACTTTTGTCTGTCAAATATTAGCGACGCTTGAGCGAAACCCAACCACACCAATGTCGTCAATAATGTTGGGTTTCTCACTGGGATTGGTGCGTTACGCTAACGCTAACTTTTATCTTATCGGTAAAGATTGCAATCCAAAACAGAGACCTTGACACACTCGTGTTAGGAAATTTAAGTCTAAAGTAGCGATTGTATCCCGAGAACTATGATAATAGGGATTACGCATATTAGCCGTATCTGTCACCATAATTGCCGAATAACCGCGACTCCAAAAGGGAGAATGATCGCTGCGTCGAGTATCGGGGACGATATAACCTCCAAAAATTACCGGCAACCACTCGCAGGGAGTCTGATTTTCCCGCAGGACTCGACTGAGAAAATTTAAATCCTTGCGGGTTTTGAGATTGCCAATCAAAGCGATAAAATCCCCGGTGTTGGGGTAAAAATGTTCTAGAAAAGCCGGATATTTTTGAGAATGGGGATTTTTATCACAGTAACCGAGCATTTCTAAGGATAACATTAACCTTAAATCCTGCTTAGTTTGTTTTAATTTTTCTGCGTAGGCAATGCTCCCCAGTAATCCGTATTCTTCTAGATCGAAGGCAATTAAACGAATTGGATAATTAGCCTGATTCTCCCCAAAAAACCTCGCTAATTCTAATAATACCGCTAATCCCGTGGCGTTATCGTCGGCCCCCGGCGACCCCGGCACCGTGTCATAATGAGCGCCAATTAAAATCGGAGGTTTTTGACTGTTGTTAGGCAAATCCAAGATTAAATTTTCGTAATTTTTTCCCTGAAAATGGAAAAAATGTGATTCAACTTTTCCCCAATTGCCTAACTCTTGCCGCAGGTATTCTCGCACATAAAAATGTCCTTGACTAGAGAAAAAAGGGTTTCTTTCTCGGACAATTTGTTCTAGGTGTTGGCTTAAGCGATCGCTAAGAAGATCAAACATTGATAGCAGCAGATAATTTAATCAAAAGAGCCAATGGATAGAGAAACTAAGGCAAAAATCGGGGAGAATAATAATTGTTAATTATCAGGTATTCTGTGGGGCTAAAATCATGACCAATCTCCAATTGACTAACTATGAGTGTATCGTGATCGGGGCGGGATTAGCAGGATTAATCGCCGCGCGGAATCTCCAGAGGCAAGGTCATCAAGTTCTGGTAATCGAAGCGCGAAATCGTTACGGTGGCAGAATGTCTGGACAATATCTCCCCTCCGGACAGTGGATCGATCGAGGTGGTCAGTGGGTCGGTCCAACCCAAGAGCGTTTTTTAGCCCTCCTTGATGAGTATAAAATACGTCGTTTTCCCTCTCCCAATCAGGGAAAAACCGTCCTAGTGTTCAACAACAAACGCTATGAATTCAATGGTTTTTTTCAAGGTTTCCACGAGGGAGAAGTACCCGATATCGGCGCGGCAGAATGGCAAGATGCGATGTCAGCATGGGCGCGTTTTCAAGAACTAGCCAAAACCCTACCTTCAGGTTATCCCCAAAGCAACGATCACACCAAAAAACTAGACAGTAAAACTTTTGCCCAGTGGATTGAAGAAAACACCAGCACAGATTTTGGTCAATGGTATTTTGCTTATATGGCCCGTGCAGTGGGGTTTCTCGGACCAGCCGAACCCAACCAAGTCTCACTGCTGCACGTTCTTTGGGGACAAAATTGCGCCCCTCAGGCCGAACATCCAGAAGCCGAACTGATCCATGGCGGAGCCGGACAAATTCCCGACAAGATCGCGGCGGAATTAGGAGAGCGAATTCGACTGGGGGAACCGGTTTTTCGCCTTAATTATGACTCGGCCGGCGTGACCGTAGAAACCAGCCAGAATACTTTTACCGCCAAATTTGCCATCATTGCCATGCCACCCCATCTTGCCGGCCGCATTATTTATCATCCCCCGCTACCACCCCAGCGAGAACAACTAACCCAACGAGTACCGATGGGATGCTGCGCTAAAATCCTCATTTCCTATGAGCAACCTTTCTGGCGAAAACAGGGACTAGCGGGAGTTGCTCAAGGGAATTGTCAATGGTTGGAACTCTGTGCTGATAGTTCCGATCCCGAAACCGGTGTCGGGGTAATCGCCACCTTTGTGGTTGGCGATCGCTATAACCGTTGGCGCTCCATGAGTGGCCCAGCGCGTCGTGCCGCCGTTCTCTCGGATTTAGCTATTTATTTCGGTCAAGAGGCACTTTTCCCGATCAGTTACGATGAGGTGGATTGGCCCGGGGATCCCTGGACTGGTGGCGCATATTCCGCTTTTATGCCCCCCGGAGTCTGGACAAGTTTCGGCGAGGCTCTTTTTACTCCCGTCGGACCGATTCACTGGGCCGGCACAGAAATGGCCGATCGCTGGCCGGGATTTTTTGAGGGAGCGATCCGCACCGGTGAGGCAGCGGCCGATCGAATCGCCTTGCTTTTGCGGGAAAAATGAGCATCTACAGGGCTACGCCACCTTTTAGGTCAAAAAAGTCATCATAGTCAAGTTTCGGGGCTAATAGGGCAGAAAACTCTTAAATCATCACTATTTCGCCCTGGTAATGTTCGACGAAATACTGCACACGATGACGATATTCTTTAATTGTCCGATCGACCCATTCCCGCTGCTCACTGTTAGCATAGATATGCACTAAAGGTTCTCCAGCATCGGGTAAAATCAATACCCAGTCATCATTAAGGGGATTAATCACCTTGACTCCATCGACCAACTCTAGATTAAGATCCGCGTGAGTCTCCACCAGATAGCGCATCAGAGATCCCTTGACTTTCCAAGGACAGCGCACCGCCGTATTCTTATTATAAATGCGCGGTAACTCGGCCCGCACCTGAGCTAGAGAACGTTCCTGAATGGTTAACATCTCCAAAAGTTTCGCCACGCTGAACATGGCATCGAAACCGGGATGTAATTGCGGAAAAATAAAGCCAGTTTGCCCATATCCTCCCAAAACCACATTAGGATTAGTTTGACATCCTTCCATTAAAGCGCTAGGACTGGCTTTTGTCCGCACCACCCGGCCATCGTGACGACGCGCGATCTGTTCCACGGCACTAGAAGCATGAACCGGCACTACCACTGTACCGCGAGGATGGGCGGTCAGAATTGTATTCACCATTAAAGCAGTTAATTGTTCCCCGCGAATCGATAAACCACTCTCATCGACGAGGACTAATTGTTCCCCGTTGGCCGAAACTTGTACCCCTAAGTTCGCTTTCAGGGCCTCCACCACATGGCCCAATTGATGGATCAGTAACTCTCTTTCCTGCATGGAAAGGGCATTCTGACGTAAACTGGCATTGAGAACCACGGCATCACAGCCAAATTTAGCCAGTAATTCTGGTAAAATTGCCCCTGAGACTCCGTAGGCGTAATCAATGACGATTTTGGAGCTACTATTGCGAATAGCCTC
This sequence comes from Microcystis sp. M49636_WE2, assembly GCF_030065375.1. Taxonomy (NCBI): domain Bacteria; kingdom Bacillati; phylum Cyanobacteriota; class Cyanophyceae; order Chroococcales; family Microcystaceae; genus Microcystis; species Microcystis sp. M49636_WE2. The sequence continues at coordinate 7,216 of NZ_JASJFG010001084.1, forward strand.
CACATTTAGCTGAGTTTCAAAGGTTTTGCGGTAATTATCGAGAATATCAGCCGGATAGGACATACTGCCGATGTCCTGCATTCCCACCCGTCGCAGATCTTCTTTGAAATAGGCCCCTTCGATTTTCTTTTCCCTCGCTTTGGAAACATTAATCCCTTTTTCGTCTAAAAACTCGATTAAGAGAAAATCCGGGCGATCGGGATGGATACGGACGTGAATGCCACCGACTACGTTTAATTTAGACACTAAAGTCCGCGAAATCGGTAAAGCATTCGCTTGTAGGTTTTGGATATTAACTCCCACGGACATTAAACCGGCAATCAGCGATCGACTGACCATGCGCGAGACACTACGTTGATCCCGGGAGACGATTACCGTTGACCCCGGTTTTAGAATGGAACCGTAGGATGCCCCCAGTTTAACGGCGAATTCGGGCGTGATATCGATGTTAGCCAGGCCCGATACTCCTCGTTGACCAAAGAGGTTTTTATGGGCAGTATTTCCCCAAATCAGGTTAATATTGAGGATGGCTCCCGATTCGATCTGTTTACTCGGCCAGACTCTTACCCCGGAATTGATCTGCGCTTCTTCCCCCACGATCGATAATTGTCCAATCACCGCACCTTCGTGTACCTGGGCCCGTCGATCGATTCTGGTTCCCCTAGCGATCGTACAAGCGGCTAAATTGACCTCATCCCCGATCACTACACCATTCCAGAGGATGGGACGTTTCAGATCGGAACCGGCACCGATGGTGACATTATCGCCGATAACCGAACCCCTCTCGATCAGAACATTTGCACCAATGCGGCAATGATTGCCGATCATGGCCGGGGCCTCAATCTGGGCGCTAGGATCGATATAAGTATTAGTACCGACCCACACCCCGGGGGATTTTTCTCGATAGGGAAATTCTAGGTTAACTTTGCCGGATAAAGCGTCGTATTGTGCTTCTCGGTAGGCCTCCAGATGACCGACATCGCACCAATAACCATCGGCCACATAACCATACATAGGTTCGCCCCTTTGCAGCAGCAGCGGAAACAAATCTTTAGAAAAGTCGGCTTCTTCTTTGTAAGGGAGATAATCGAGGACTTCTGGTTCAAGAATATAGGTTCCGGTGTTGACAGTATCGGAAAAAATCTCGCTGGTGGATGGTTTTTCGATAAAACGGCGAATTCTGCCTTCTTTGTCGGTAATCACTACCCCAAATTCGATCGGATTGGGAACGCGCGTCAGGACGAGGGTTGCTTTCGAGTTTTTGCTTTTATGGAATGCGATCGCTTTTTGCAGGTCAAAATCGGTGATACTATCGCCACTAATCACCAGAAAGGTATCATCTAACCATTCGGCAATATTTTTCACACATCCTGCGGTGCCTAGGGGTTGATCCTCCTCCACAGCGTAGGTGATTTTTAC
>NZ_JASJFG010000833.1:0-7036 GCF_030065375.1 Microcystis sp. M49636_WE2
CTTTCAAATATTTTGAGTATAAATACTCTATATACTCACTTCTCTGCGATGCAGTCGCACTCGCGGGAGCGCATTTTGTAGCTTGCTTAAAGCTTTGTTTCTGTCTGTATCACTTGTTACTTTTTAAAATGAGAATTGCTGCCCAATCCCTCTATAACTTGACAGTTGCGGTAACGGATACTACCCTCAACCCGGCTCCCAATGCCACGCCAGACGCAACGGTTAATTTCACCCTAGAAATTACCAATCTACCCGACCAAGCCGTTAATCCCCAAACCCTCCAATTTAAAGATACGGGTAATGGACAAGGTTCTCTGGTTTTCAACTTCAGTAACTTGCCCGGTAGCATACAGGTCAAAGCCATTGAGGAAGGACTTAAACAGACGGGAGCTTTCTTCAATAACGTTGTCGGTCTCTATCCAGTGGCGGATGACAACGGAGCCGTTTTTGACAGCCTCGATTTAGATGGAGATGGCAACGTCACAGAGTTAATTCAACCCGGTCAAGCGGGTTATGCCCGTACCGCCTTAAGTCAAGCAGTGAATAACTTCATTTTGCGGGCCAGTGGGGAAGGGGCAAACCAAAGCACCACCGCCGCTGAATTTGGGGATGTGTTGTTGCAAGGGGGGCGACGCTACGCACCCTTTGTGATTGCCAATGGGGGCAATCTGGGAGAAAGTCTGCAAGGGAGTGTTCAGGCATTTTTGACCAAGAATCCCGATAACGTGGCGGCTACCCTAGAAAACTATATGAGTCATGAAGTGGCCTATTTCTCCTTTGGGGCGGCAAATCCCGATGGGGCGGAACATTTACGGTCAAGGGGGAATAATATCTTTGGCTTTGAGGATTTACCGGGGAACTTACCCAATATCAGTGATAACGACTTTAATGATGGGATTTTGGCGTTTAATTTTATTGCTTAATCATCCCTTGCTGGTTTGACAAACCATTTCCTCTGGGAGTTGGCGGTGGTTGTCTTTTTCTAACTGCGAATCACCGTCATTTGTCGCCCCACAGGACTCATTGCGGTTCCCGATTAATGATAGCACGGCTGGCTTCCAATCCAGCAATGATTTATTAATAAATATTACTGGATTTACCGGTACTTTACCAGCTTTAGGGAACATTCCAGAGGGTAATTTCTTTGTTTAATTAATAGCATTTTTCTAAAGTAATGGCAGAGATGGTTAATTACCCTAAACTCCAACTCCTCTCCCAGAAAGGAAGATGGCAGTAGGATGTCTGCCACGAATAAAGAAAAATGGTATAACCTTACCTATCAAAACTTTGCCGTCACAATTTAGGACAACAATGGTATGCCATGGGCCTCTACTCTTCTTCATCTTCTTGACTTGACAAAGGCTTTTGTGCAACGTGGCGCACGAAAAGAATCTGCACAATATCGCCAGTGATGGTAAAGAGAATTCTGTAGGCACTACGTCCCTTACCATAAATAAGTTGTCGGATTTCTTCCTCCAAGAAATTATTTTCAAAAGCCAGTGAACAACGGTAAGGCATTTGCTCTAGTGACAGAATTGCTTTGTACAATCCTTCTAGCCACAACCTCGCTTTTCGAGGAGAATCTTTACTGAACCACAGATAGGCTTTTTCAATTCCCTGTTGTGCTTCAGGTTGTATGACGACTTGATACTTTTGGCTCATGGAGAACTGTCCAGCTTATCGAACAATTCAGAGAAGAATTCCTCTGCCTTCTTACCTTTGCCTTGCTTCATCTCTTCAAGACCACGCTTGACTCCTTTAAGCGTCTCAACCAATTCAGCAGCTTCAAGAAGTGTCTGATAGGATTCCGCATCCTGTACGACGAGTGCTGCTTTCCCATCAACCGTAAGCACCAAAGGGTCTTTGGTTTGTTTGAGATGCTCTAGGAACTGGGTCGTGTTTCGTTTAAACTCAGTTAGAGAATGAATGTCTTTTGAAAGGTTGAGCATTATCTTAGCAGACAAGACGCATTTAATTATATGCTACCACAAATTAATTCCCCTGTGACAAATACCCGCTCCTCTCACGGCTGGCTTCCAATCGAGCAATGATTTATTAATAAATATCACCGGATTTACCGCTACTTTACCAGCTTTAGGGAGCATTCCAGAGGGTAATTTCTTTGTTTAAGTGTCTAAGCTCTCCTTCTGTGATTCGGTTAGCATAATGATTAAAAATGAACCCTGGAAAGAAGCATTAAGTCACCTAGAAAACGGGTTTCTCGGAGAAAACCGTTTTCTGTGTTAAAAATTGTCAGCTACCCCCGCCATCCATTAGTCACATCTTTCTTAACATAAAGAAAGTTTGACAAAAACTGTGGTATAACTTCACAATAACTTGATATCATTATTACAATAGTCTCAAAAACAATGATCGAATTAAGTCCCGCCGCCGCTAGAGAAATTGAACGTTGGAGTCAAAGCCGTCGCCTGACTGGTTCCTATCTGCGTTTGGCAGTAAAAAACGGTGGTTGTTCGGGACTTCACTATCATCTCGAATTAACCGATATTGCGGCAGAAAACGATCGCTTTTATCAAAGTCAGGGTATTAATATTTTAGTGGATCCTGACAGCGATCGCTACCTACAAATTTTAAAATTAGACTATTCAGAAGATCTCATGGGTGGTGGTTTCCGTTTTACCAATGCCAACACCCAAAATACCTGCGGTTGTGGTCTTTCCTTTAGTGCCTAATTAACTGCTCCAAATAGCCAAGACAACTAAAAGCGCATTAACCAGATAAAAAGCTCCCACAATCCTGGTTTCCGTCCAACCACTTAATTCTAAATGATGATGAAAAGGAGCCATTTTTAATAATCTTTTGCCCTTGCCATCGGGTCCTTTTGTGGCTTTATAATAGATAACCTGAGCGATTACCGAAAGAGATTCCAGAAAGAACAGACCACTAATTAAAAATAATCCCCAGAGATGTCCAGTAATTAAACCCACCGCAGCTAAAGCTCCTCCCAAAGCGAGGGAACCCGTATCACCCATAAACACTTTAGCGGGGTTGCGGTTATGAAAAATGAAGCCTAGACAAGCACCAGCAAAACAAGTGCAGAAAATCGCCAAATCCGGATGACTAGGAGCGATAATAATGGCTAAACCCAAAAAAGCGATCGCACCAGTTCCCCCCGCTAATCCATCCACCCCATCGGTGAGATTAGTGGCGTTACTTTCAGCCACAAGGACAAATCCCGCCAAAATCCAGAAGAAAAAGCCCAAAGGAATCACTAATCGACCCCAAAGGCCGATATCGGTACTCACCTGATTGAACGACATCCAGAGACAAAAAAGCACCGCCCCGGTTATCTGTAAAATTAACTTCATCTGGGGAGATAGGCCCTTATTCGACTTATAACGCAAAATTTGCCAATCATCTAACCAACCGATACCCATGTAAGCAAAAGTCAGCAAAGCAACCGCCACCACATTAGGAGTGAATTTAGACCAGATTAAAGCGAAAATAAGGGCTACTGGCACAAAAAAGCTGCCTCCCATGGTCGGGGTTCCTGCTTTCTTTAAATGAGCCTGGGGTCCATCTTCGCGCATGATCTGACCCATTTTCAAGCGCCGTAGCATCGGTACTACTTGACAACCAAGACCAGCACTGATTAACGTTGTGGCCATCAGGGGCAGTAACAGGGAATTAGTGGCCTGAAAAAAAACTACTAACAGAAATAGTAATCCCGTTAGTAGAATCAGCAGATGGGTTCCAGTGGGTTTTTTAAAGATAGGGGCGGAAAAAATGTTAGCGTTCACGACTAAAGCGCCAGATAAGGGGAAAATTTGCCAAAGAAGACGGGATTAATCTTCATCTAAGACTAATTCATCTTCGTCGTCATCATAACCGATATCATCGACATCCATCAGTTCAGATAGTTCCACATCTTCTTCGAGAGTCAGATCCGGTTCGGCGATTTTATCCCGGGGAATCATGCGATTATTTTTTTCTAACCACTCGACAATGGAAGCGTCTTTTTTTAGGGGAATAACCGCGGCCGGTTCGTAGCGGGGTTCTTGACGAATAGAAGGATTAAGCATAATCACTCGACGATTAACAGCAATCATTTCGAGTTTACCATGTCTTTTAAGGCTCTGATAATCTCTTGATTGGCCGCGGGGAAAGTGTAATTATCTAGTTCCTCGATAGTTACCCAGCGGATTTCTTCACATTCGATCGCCCTTGCTTCGCCGCTGAGATAACGACAGTTATATACTTGTAGATTAACCCGAAAATGACTATAGGTGTGATCGATGGTGATTAAATGACTATCCACTGCGATTTCAATGCCAATTTCTTCTAATACCTCCCGTTTAATACATTCCTGTACCGTTTCATTGCCTTCGATTTTGCCACCGGGGAATTCCCAAAAACCGCCCAGGAGTCCCTTGGCCAGACGGCGATCGATTAAAATTAAATCTCGATCGTCTCTAATTACGGCCACACCGATTTGTTTAGAAGCTAAAGAGTCTGTTTCGGGAATCATAGCGGTTATTGGCGAAAAAATAGGAAAAAATAGTTAAAAACTGACTGCGGAGAATTGAGTCAAAAGATGATATAATCGAGAATTGTACGATTAACGATTAACAATGACAGTCAGTTCCGAATCAAAGTTTATTTTAAAAGTATTGTGGTTAGATCAGAACGTAGCGATCGCTGTGGATCAGGTGGTCGGCAAAGGAACTAGCCCCCTCACCGCTTATTTTTTCTGGCCGCGCAATGATGCTTGGCAACAACTGCAAGAGGAGTTAGAAGCAAAACACTGGATTGATGAGTCCGATCGCGTTGATGTTCTCAACAAAGCCACAGAAGTAATTAATTTTTGGCAAGAGTTACGCAATCAAGGCCGACAAATCCCCATGGCCGATGCACAGTTAAAATTCCCCGAAGTTGTTTTTAGTGGTAGCAATTAATTTATCGAAAAAATCGGGTCTAAAACCTCGCCTTAAGGCGAAAAGTTTTTGGAGCGGGGCATAAATCCCCGTTACAAAAACGGCCTCCTGCCCCCTGCCTCCGCTAAGTCCGACTACTTAGGGTTTGCTGAAAAAGTTTTTCCTAGGGGCAGGGTGTAGGGTGTGGGGTGTGGGGTGTGGGGTTTTACCGATTTTGAGGGGGTCAATTACCTAATTTTCAGGGAAAAAGTCCCTGAATTTCCCCCTGATCACTCCCATATCTGGTACTTTTTGAGGGGAAAAAAGTCCAAAAGTCTTATCCAACAAGGTTTTTAGATTTATTCAGCAATCCCTAAGTAGGTAGGCGTTAAAAATTATCAGACACCACCCTTATTAAGGTAGGGTTGATTCATGAATCAACCCTACTATGAATCAACCCTACTATGAATCAACCCTAGGACTAAGGGGGGATCGAACCTAAAATCCATTTTAAATTTAATTATAACCAGCTACTTATATTAAAAGTAACTCCTTCGTAAATTTCCTGAAAACTGAGAGCAAAATTGACAGAAGTTAAAGATAAACTGGCATTTTCACCCTCGTATTCCGTTAATAACCATTTATTTTCCTCAGTTTTGTTATACTGCATGATATATGGACGACTTTGACTAATGAGAATATATTCTTGCAATTCTGGCAGCGAACGATAATAAAGAAATTTATCGCCCTGGTCATAATTTTGAGTTGATTTTGAGAGGACTTCTACTATTAATCTGGGATTGGTAACAGTTGTCTTGCCAGTTTCATAATAAATCGGTTCACCCTCAATTAGCATCACATCGGGATAGGTTGCTTGACGATATTGCGCTATCCATAATTTCACATCACCGATAAAAATATTATATTTCTGTTCTTTGAGGGCAAATTTTAAATAAGCGGCAAAATTGAGAGCAATTTTATTATGATCGGTAGTGCCTCCTGTCATCGGTACGATTTCCCCGTCTTGATACTCATTTTTATAGGCTGCCGTTTCCTCTAGTTGTAAATATTCGGCAAAGCTATAGGTACTTTTATCTGTTGCTATGGTCATAATTTAAGTAGCTGGTTATAATTAAATTAAAAATTTATTTTAGGTTCGATCCCCCCTTATTAAGTAGGGTTGATTCATGAATCAACCCTACCCTTAATAGGGGGGCATCTGAAAGTTTTTAATACCTACCCACTTATTGATTAGCTCTCTCAATTGATTATAGCAATTATTATACTGGTGAGATACAAAAAAGTTACCAGAAATTAGCTATATTTACCCCAGCAAAAGATAACAGCTATCTTAATAAGACTCTTGAAAATTTTTAGCCAGCAACTAAACCAGAATTTGATCTCTCCCAAATGTGGGACAATTGACAAAGAACTAAGAATTGTAGAATCCCCCCATCATGACCTCGGAACTATCGAAGCAATACGATCCCAAGATCACAGAAACGAAATGGCAGCAATATTGGGAAAATCAAGAGATATTTACAGCAAACCCCGAAAAAGGCGGCGAAACCTACTGTATAGTCATCCCCCCTCCCAATGTTACCGGTAGTCTCCACATGGGTCACGCTTTCGAGAGTTCCTTGATTGATACACTTGTTCGCTACAAGCGCATGACCGGCAAAAATACCCTCTGGCTGCCCGGGACAGATCACGCTAGTATTGCAGTACAAGCTATACTCGATCGCCAATTAAAAGCCGAAAAAACCGACCGTTATCAACTAGGAAGGGAAAAATTCCTCGAACGCGCTTGGCAATGGAAAGAGGAGTCCGGTAGTACCATTGTTAATCAACTGCGACGCTTGGGGGTATCCGTCGATTGGACGCGGGAACGTTTCACCATGGATGAGGGACTTTCCCATGCTGTCCGTACTGCTTTTATCAAACTCTATGAGGACGGATTAATCTATCGCGGTCAATACTTAGTTAACTGGTGTCCCGAATCCCGGTCGGCCGTTTCCGATTTAGAGGTGGAAAACAAGGACATTGAGGGAAATCTCTGGTATTTTCGCTATCCTCTTAGCGATGGTAGCGGTTATCTTCAAGTAGCCACCACAAGGCCCGAAACCATGCTCGGTGATACTGGTGTAGCTGTCAACCCGCAA
>NZ_JASJFG010000847.1:0-1067 GCF_030065375.1 Microcystis sp. M49636_WE2
GCCAGCATTTTTTCCTGTTCCCATAAAAATATCTACCCTCCCAGTACCTTTAATCGCGCTGCCAGTATCTTGATCGAGAACATAGCGACTAACTAATTTTTTATTAAGATTTCCCTGGGGAATTTCTGTCTCAATTACTGCTAAAGCACCGGGGGGAAAAATACTTTTATCTGTAGCGATCGATCTTTCTGGTAAAACTGGAACTCCAATACTACCAGTGGCAGCTGCGCCGTGGGTTTCTCGAAAGAAAATAAACCGATTATTGCGGGGAATATAATTCTTTAATTGCTCAGGATTATTTCTGAGAAAATCTAAAACCATTGGTAAGGTTAAACCCTCAGCAGGAAAAATACCATCGGCAATCATTTCTTTTCCCAGACTGGTGTAGGGATGCTCGGTATTGCCATCAAAACCAATGCTCATAATTTGACCATTAGGTAAACGTAATTTCGCCGAACCTTGCACATGAACTAAATAAGCTTCTAAGCGATCTTTTAACCAGACTAATTCGTATCCCGCTAGACGGCTATTTTCCCCCAGTAAACCATCTTTTCCCTCTAATTCTACCCTAGCTGGATGGGGTTTTGACCAGCGAGAAAAGTTAGAAGGTCGGCGATAGAGAGGATATTTATACTCGGCGTTTTTTTGCCGACTTGCTTGATAAATTGGCTCAAAATAACCAGTAAATTTAACATTTCCTTGGCTATCATTACCCAAAGAACGATACCAAATAAATTCTTTTTTAACTGCCTTTTGTAGAGCTGCGGGAGTGGGAGAATTCTGCACTAATTGACGAAAACGTACTAAGGAACGCTGCACTCGCTGACGAGTTATTTCAGGAATAGGATAATTTTGATAGGCGCGGATCGCCGCCGAGCTATTCAGATAACGTAAACTATGATCGATCGCTTGTAGTAGGGTTTTTTTGTCCGTTAGCAGTCGTTCATCGTATCCCGTAGATGTTCCTAATTCTGAGATTTCAAAACGTTCTAGGGGCAAATTTGCGGGGGTGAGGGCAATTAATCCCAAGCTGAGGGGGAGGAGTGTCAAAAGGTGTTTCATGGTGA
>NZ_JASJFG010000240.1:0-8085 GCF_030065375.1 Microcystis sp. M49636_WE2
AGAGAAGATGCAAGGGTGATGCAAGGGTGATGCAAGGGTTTTAAGAGATTCTAGCAGATTTAAGTGCATTTGGGAAGCTCTCAATCAAGCTAAAAGCCCTTTCCTGTAAGGTTTTTACCATTATTCAGCAAACCCTAATTATAACCAGCTACTTAGCTCTAGCAGTTATCTTAATGGTGAGGTACGAAGTTGATGCCAGCAAGGGAATCTTTAAGAAATTACCCAAAATCCCTGAGCATAGATATTGACGGCGCTAGACTGCCAACGTATAGATAAATACCGTTTCTGGAAGCCCATGACTGTGAGCTACGAAAAAATTACCCCACCGACAACAGGCTCGAAAATTACTTTTTCTGAGGGAAAACCTCTAGTTCCCGACGATCCCATCATTCCCTTCATTCGTGGTGACGGTACGGGAGTCGATATCTGGCCCGCAACCGCAAAAGTTATCGATGCGGCGATCGCTACAGCCTACGGTGGTCAAAGGAAAATCCATTGGTTTAAAGTCTATGCTGGCGATGAAGCTTGCGAAATCTACGGGACCTATCAATATCTGCCCCAAGATACATTGACAGCGATTAAAGAATATGGGATCGCCATCAAGGGTCCCTTGACCACTCCCATCGGTGGCGGCATTCGTTCCCTGAATGTGGCTTTGCGGCAAATTTTTGACCTCTATGCCTGTGTTCGTCCCTGTCGTTACTATGCGGGAACCCCTTCCCCCCATAAAACCCCAGAAAAACTCGATGTCATCGTCTATCGGGAAAATACCGAGGATATCTATCTGGGCATCGAATGGAAACAAGGCACGGAAATCGCCGATAAACTGATTAATTATCTCAACACCGAACTAATTCCCGCCACTCCCGAACACGGTAAAAAACAAATTCCCCTCGATGCGGGTATCGGGATCAAACCGATTAGTAAGACGGGTTCCCAAAGATTAGTCCGCCGGGCGATCGAACGAGCGCTGACTTTACCGAAACCGAAAAATCAAGTTACGCTTGTCCACAAGGGTAACATTATGAAATATACAGAAGGGGCGTTCCGGGATTGGGGTTATGAATTAGCTAAAAGTGAATTCCGGGATGTGTGCGTTACCGAGATGGAATCATGGATCCTGAGCAATAAGGAGAAAAACCCCGATCTGAGCATCGAAGATAACGCCCGCATGGTGGAACCGGGTTATGATGCCCTCACGGACGAGAAAAAAGCTAAAATCTGTCAAGAAGTTACCAGTGTTCTCGATGCTATCTGGGAAACCCACGGCAATGGGCAGTGGCAAGATAAAATTATGGTCAACGATCGCATTGCCGATAGTATCTTCCAACAGATCCAAACCCGTCCCGATGAATACTCGATCCTCGCCACCATGAACCTGAATGGCGATTATCTCTCCGATGCGGCAGCGGCGATCGTGGGTGGTTTAGGGATGGGACCTGGGGCGAATATTGGCGATACTTGCGCTATTTTTGAGGCAACCCACGGCACAGCCCCTAAACACGCCGGTTTAGACCGAATTAACCCCGGTTCGGTGATTCTTTCCGGGGTGATGATGTTGGAATACATGGGATGGCAAGAAGCGGCCGATTTGATTAAAAAAGGCATCGCAGCAGCGATCGCTAATCGACAAGTTACCTACGATTTAGCGCGTCTGATGGAACCCCCCGTTAATCCTCCTCTGAAATGTTCCGAATTTGCCGATGCAATCATCTCCCATTTTGGCGATTAATTTTCCGGTTAGGGTAGCCTGAAAACTGCCCTATTTTTCGGAAAATCCCCAAAATTACCCCTGCCTCCGTTAATGCAGGCGTTTTAAGCGTTCTTGGAGAATTTGGGCTTGTTTTTCGGACTCTGCTAAAGCTTGCTTCGTTTTTTGGATTAAAGCTTCTGGAGCTTTTTCGACAAAGCTAGGTTTACTCAGGCGATCACTCAAACTCTTGATTTCCCCTTCTACCTTAGCTAAATTTTTCGCTAATTTCCCAGCCAATACCGATATATCAACCAATCCGGACAGGGGGATGAGGATTTCTACCGTAGCGACAACACCGGCGATCGCTTGATTGACTTCCTCGGTTAATTTTGCCGTCAAAATTAAGTTTTCGATCTTGGCCAAGTCCTTTAAGTACACTTGTCCGCGTTGCAAAATAGCTAATTCTTGGCTGTTTTCTGTCTGTAAAATTGCCGTGATCGTTGCTCCCGGTTTAATCCCCGCTTCGGCCCGCAAATTACGCAACACCCGAATACTTTCTATTAATAACTCAAAAGTATTTTCTAAGTCTAGATCGATCAGAGAACTATCGGCTATTGGATAGGTTTCTAAAGCCAAAACTTGCTGATTTTCTTGGGTTAAATGATGCCAAATTTCCTCGGTAATATGGGGCATAAAGGGATGTAATAATTTTAATGTCCCTGCCAAGATAAAAGCCAAAGTTTGCCGGGCCGTAGCACAGGAAACCGATTCTTTATCCTTCCATAAACGAGTTTTTACTAACTCGATATACCAATCACAGAAATCGCGCCAGATAAATTCGTATAGACCTTTTGCCGCTTCTCCCATGCCATAATTTTCTAGATAATCTCTAGTTTTTTGCACTGTTTGATGATAACGAGATAAAATCCAGCGATCAGCTAATTCTAAATTTTCTAAAACTGGTTCTCCCAATTCTTCTGGGGTTTTTCCCTCCAGATTCATCATGACAAAACGGGAAGCATTCCAAATTTTATTGGCAAAATTTCGGGCAGCTTCTACGGATTCCGATTCATCGGTTTTACGGTTGTATTGCAGACTGATATCCTGTCCTGCTCCTGCCACTTCTCGGATTAAGGTATATCGTAAAGCATCGGTTCCATATTTATCAATTAAAATTAGGGGATCGATGCCGTTATTAGCAGATTTAGACATCTTTTTGCCGTTTTCATCCCTAACTAAACCGTGAATATAGACATCTTTAAAGGGCATTTGTTGCGTAAAATAGCCCGCCATCATCGTCATTCTGGCCACCCAGAAAAAGATAATATCAAAACCAGTGACGAGGGTTGTGGTGGGATAATAGGTGTCTAGATCAAGGGTTTTTTCTGGCCATCCCATAGTCGAAAATGGCCACAATCCCGAGGAAAACCAAGTATCTAAAACATCGGGGTCTTGTTGAATAATTATATCCTCTCCATACTCCTGTTTAGCCTTGGCTAAAGCGGAGGTTTCATCTGGGGCAACGACGAAGGGAGTATGGTTAGTAATTTCGTTGTTAGTTTCACTGATAATATACCAAGCGGGAATTTGATGACCCCACCACAGTTGTCGAGAAATACACCAATCTTTTAGTTTAACTAACCAATCGCGATAAACTTTTGTCCATCTTTCCGGCACAAAACGGGGCGAGTTTTCCTGATCTAAACAGGCTAAAGCTTTTGTGGCTAAAGGTTCAATTTTAACGAACCATTGGGTAGATAAAAGGGGTTCCACGGGAACTTTACCTCGATCGCTATAGGGGACGCTATGGCGATAGGCTTCAATCTTAACTAAAAAGCCGTCTTCATCGAGTTTTTTAACGACATTTTTGCGGGCAACAAAACGATCTTGACCTGCGAATATTCCGGCATTTTCGTTTAAACTGCCGTCTAAATTCATGATATTAATAAAGGCTAAATTATGGCGTTTACCCATCTCAAAATCTTTAGGATCGTGGGCCGGCGTAACTTTGACGCAACCGGTACCGAATTCAGTATCCACCAATTCATCGGCAATAATGGGGATTTCTCGCCCCATTATCGGTAAAGTGAGGGTTTTGCCGATTAAATGGCGATAACGGGGGTCTTGCGGGTTGACAGCTACACCAGTATCACCGAGCATGGTTTCGGGCCTTGTGGTGGCTACTTGAAGATAACCGCTACCATCGCTGAGAGGATAGCGAAAATACCAGAGATTTCCCTCAATATCCTTGTTTTCTACCTCTAAATCGGAAACGGCCGACCGGGATTCGGGACACCAGTTAACTAAGTATTGACCGCGATAGATTAATCCGTCCTCATAAAGTTTGATAAAAGCAGTACGGACAGCATGGGAAAGTCCCTCATCCATGGTGAAACGTTCCCGCGTCCAATCCACGGATACCCCCAAGCGTCGCAGTTGATTAACAATGGTACTACCAGACTCCTCTTTCCATTGCCAAGCGCGTTCGAGGAATTTTTCCCTTCCTAGTTGATAACGGTCGGTTTTTTCAGCTTTTAATTGGCGATCGAGTATGGCTTGTACTGCAATACTAGCGTGATCTGTGCCGGGCAGCCAGAGGGTATTTTTGCCGGTCATGCGCTTGTAGCGAACAAGTGTATCAATTAAGGCACTCTCGAAGGCGTGACCCATGTGGAGACTACCGGTAACATTGGGAGGAGGGATAACTATACAGTAGGTTTCGCCGCCTTTTTCGGGGTTTGCTCTAAATATTTCTTGATTTTCCCAATATTGCTGCCATTTCGTTTCTGTGATCTTAGGATCGTATTGCTTCGATAGTTCCGAGGTCATGGCCAATTCAAGTCTGGATTTAATCACTGTCTTATCTAATCTCATAGAATACCTTATTCGGGGTACGATAGTCAAGACATTTTCGAGGACGATTGTTAATCAAATTTACGGCTCTTTCTATTTCCTCTGGCTTAAGGATTTTCAAATTCGTTTCCTTGGGAAAAAATTGTCTTAATAGTCCATTAGTAGGCTCGTTTAATCCCCTCGCACAAGAATGATAAGGAGTAGCAAAATAAAAATCTGCTCCCAATTTCTGCCTCAACTCTTGATGTCCACAAAATTCATTGACCTTGTCACAAGTAAAGCTTTTTCTTGGTTCAGGGGGAATCTCTTGGAAAAGTTTTTCGGTGACAAGGGTTGATTTCCTTGAAGGCATTCATTCCATATATTCCTTTGAGTGGTTTTCTATGAGATACTTGGCATAGTGCAGAAGTTCGTGCTTTAGAGAATCTGGCATTGTCGAAAGTGTTTGTAAGATTTCTGTATCAATATTGATAATTTCTCTGATTAAACGTCAAGGGATTGGTGGATAATGCCATTGTTTTTAGGACAAAAGTAGGTGCTATCAATATTATAGCCTTGTCGGCACAAACATCAAGCGCAAATTGAAGCATTCTAAACCCCACACCCCAGACCCTGCAACCACGAAAAACTTTTTCAGCCAACCCTAATTAAGAGAAGTTATTCATAATAAGTCCACATCTGTAAACTTTGCTGCCTAGGTTTTAAGCGGTCGATAGAACTGACCAATATCTTTAACCAAAAAGTAAATTATGCAAGATTTCTAAACGCTCTTCATCTTCACCAACAATAGCACCATAATAATTTTTTTTATTCTCTAACCAGAGTAATTCAAACTCGATCGCCTTTGGCAAAGCTAAACTGAAATTATCCAAAGCTTGGGGACAATCAAAGATAACTTTGCGCGTCTCGAAGCGGTCAAAATGTTCTTGGCAGAACATTTTGAAAAACGGTAAAGAATGCAGTGACACCGCACCCCCAATGGCAACAGTCAAACCGGCAGCCTTAGCTTTTTTTGCCAAAGGTAAAGCCAGATCCAAAACTTGCTTGCCATTCACATCCTGACGAGTTAATCCCAAAGAACAGGCTAAATCCATCCGTCCGATGACGATACCATGGAGAGATTTTATCTCTGGAATCGCCAACATTTCCTGAAAATTCTCACAGGCTGTAATCGTTTCGATATTAACTAATAGCTCCACATCTTCCACCCCTTGATCAGCTAAAACCCTCCTAGCTGCTCGCAGATATTTTTGTAAAGCGTAG
This sequence comes from Microcystis sp. M49636_WE2, assembly GCF_030065375.1. Lineage (NCBI taxonomy): Bacteria > Bacillati > Cyanobacteriota > Cyanophyceae > Chroococcales > Microcystaceae > Microcystis > Microcystis sp. M49636_WE2. The sequence goes on from NZ_JASJFG010000240.1 coordinate 5,810, forward strand.
GCTGTTTCTACCATGGGAGCAATCAAGCGATCGACTCCTAAATTAACCGCATCAAAGATATCTCTGATCGCTTCGCAACCGGCGATTTTCAGATTAAAATCTACCCCCGCTTTCAGACTAATTTCTTTCAAACGCATCGCTTCCGTCAGTCGGGTTCCTTCCGTCTCGAATTCCGCTTTTACCCCTGAAACATGGTGATCTTCCCTGAGTTCTCTTAACAGTTGCACCATTTTTTTTTCTAAGGAATTCATGATTTTAATCGTTTAAAATTGGTAACTGCTAGATGAGCCTTGTTGATTAGAACTCTTGCATAATTAATTTTTGAGGGTTCAAAAACGGCAAAAATAAGGATTAAATTGCCTAAAATCTGTAAATATACCATTTAGTTAATTATTATTCATTCTTAATTCTCCTGACTCCTGACTCCTGACTCCTAACCCTAACAACAATTTTTAGTTTTCACAAGAGGTCTATTATAGCCGATCGGCGAAAAGCTGATGGCTGAGGACTAAGAGACCATAAAAATACCCCAAACAAGGGGACAAGAGCGACAAAATACCGGCATAATGAACAAGGCCGTCTGATTTTTTTCTGGCCACATCCTTTCTATACTACATTCGTAATATAAGTAATTCTCTAGTTAGACTATGCGAACTCACTACTGTGGCGACCTTAGCGCGATCGAAATTGAAAAAAGTGTCACCCTCTTCGGTTGGGTCGATCGCCGTCGCGATCACGGTGGCGTTATTTTTATTGATCTACGGGATCGCAGTGGTATTGTCCAGATCGTCAGTGATCCCCAACGAACCCCCGCTTCCTACCCCATCGCTGAAACCGTCAGAAACGAGTATGTTATCAAGGTGACGGGAACAGTCAGTCAACGGCCCCCCGAATCCCTTAACCCGCGCATTGCCACCGGAGAAATCGAAATTTACGCCACTAGCATCGAGATTCTCAACGGGGTTACTAAACAACTGCCTTTTGTCGTCTCTAGTTCCGAAAGTGAATCGGTCCGGGAAGATGTGCGCTTGCGATACCGCTATCTAGACCTACGCCGGGAGCGTATGAGTCATAATTTACAACTACGTCACCAAGTTGTCAAAGAAATGCGCCGTTTTCTCGAAGATGAACAGCATTTTATCGAAGTGGAAACGCCAATTTTAACTCGATCGACTCCCGAAGGGGCGCGGGATTATCTGGTTCCTTCCCGTGTCAACCCTGGCCAATGGTACGCTTTACCCCAATCACCGCAACTATTTAAGCAATTATTAATGGTGTCGGGAATGGATCGCTACTATCAAATCGCTCGCTGTTTCCGCGATGAAGATCTGCGTGCCGATCGTCAACCGGAATTTACTCAGTTGGATATGGAGATGAGTTTTCTCTCCTTAAGCGAGATTTTAGCCCTAAATGAGGCTTTAATCGCTCATATCTTCAAAAAAGTCAAAAATATCGATATAAGCCTGCCCCTGCCCCGTTTAACATATTCTGAGGCTATGGATCGCTATGGGGTCGATCGCCCTGATACCCGTTTTGGCTTGGAATTGGTCAATGTGGCGGAGATTTTTGCCGATTCGGGATTTAAGGTGTTTTCAGGTGCGATCGCTAGTGGGGGAACGGTGAAAGTTTTACCGATTCCCAACGGTAACGAGGCGATTTCTAACGTCAGAATCAAACCGGGTGGGGATTTATTCAAAGAAGCCACCGATGCGGGTGCGAAGGGAATTGCCTATATCCGCGTGCGCGAGGACTACGATTTTGATACCATTGGTGCGATTAAAGATAACCTGACAGAGGCACAAAAACAGGCTTTAATCGAGAAGACTGGCGCAAAACCGGGGCATCTGCTCTTATTTGGGGCAGGAGATACCGATACAGTCAATAAATCCCTATCCCGCCTACGCTTAGTTTTAGGGGAACAATTGGGATTAATTGATCCGGAGAAAATCAACCTCCTCTGGGTGACGGATTTCCCGATGTTTGAATACAACGCCGAGGAAAAACGCCTAGAAGCATTGCATCACCCTTTTACTGCCCCTAATCCCGAAGATTTAGACGATCTAGCCCACGCTCGCGCCCTAGCCTACGATATGATTTTTAATGGTATTGAAATCGGTGGCGGCAGTTTGCGGATCTATCAACGGGAAGTACAGGAAAAAGTCTTCGCCACCATCGGTCTATCCCCAGAGGAAGCCTATAATAAATTCGGCTTTTTGTTAGAAGCTTTTGAATACGGAACCCCTCCCCACGGTGGCATCGCCTACGGTTTAGATCGC
>NZ_JASJFG010000778.1:0-2004 GCF_030065375.1 Microcystis sp. M49636_WE2
TAGGTTAGCTAGGGCAATCATAAACAGGATCAGTATCTGGTAGGAAGCGGCGTTTAAAGGTTCACTTCCTGCCAATACCTGTCCGGTGAACATTCCGGGTAAACTGACTAAACCCACCACCATCATCTGATTGAGGGTGGGGATTAAACTAGCTCGAATCGCTTCTTTTTGATAAGCTGCGATCGCTTGTTGAGGGGTTGCCCCTAAACAAAGATGGGTTTCGATTTCCAAACGGTGACTTTTAATGGCACTGCTTAATCTTTCCCCGGCTAAAGAGGCACTGTTCATCGCTTGCCCTAACACCATCCCCGTCAAGGGAATCAAGTATTGGGGTGAGTACCATTGTTCTGGTTGAATGATTAAAGCGATCGCATAACCTAAAGTTAGACAGCTACTAATTAATAAAGAGCCGAAAACTAGCGGTAATAGGGCTTTATCCCGGCTATCAATGCGATTTTTAGCAACAATAGTCGCGATAGTCATCATTACTGCCAAAATCCCCAGCACTGCCAGAGGATTATCAAGGGAAAAAATAACGGCGATAACGTAGCCTACCACTAATAATTGCAGGATCGAGCGACCAGTCGCTAATAATAATTGGCCCTCTAGGGCTAAATTTGACCAACGGGAGAGGAGTAAACAAATACCCATCATCCCCAAAGCCCAACCCAAATCCACCAGATTTAGTTCTACTAATCCATCCATAAAAATAAAAGAAACAAATTACAACGATAGTTCATCTATAAATAGCAAGTTTATAATTATTTTTGACCAATTATCAAAAAAATCGGCTCTAAAACCTCGCCTTAAGGCGAAAAGTTTTTGTAAAGGGAATTTATGCCCCGTTACAAAAACTGCCTCCTGCCTCCTGCCTTCGTTATTCCTTCTTTTCGCCGACAAATCCCGATTAGTCTCTAATTTGAGTGAAAGCGCGTGAGTACAATTCCCCCCGTCGATTTATCCCGTCAATACCAAGTCATCAGCGAAGAAGCTAACCATGCCGTTTTAGAAATCCTCCGTTCTGGGCGCTATATTGGTGGCGAAGCTGTGAGCGAATTAGAACGACAATTTGCCCTCTATCATGGTGTTAGCGATTGTGTTGCCTGTAATTCGGGGACCGATGCCCTTTATCTGGCACTACGCGCCCTCGGTATTCAAGCGGGGGATGAAGTAATCACTTCTACTTTTTCGTTTATTGCCACCGCCGAAGCGATTAATTTAGTCGGAGCAGTGCCAGTTTTTGTCGATATCGATATTAATACTTTTAACCTCGATGTGGCACTGTTGGAAAAAGCGCTTACTCCCCAAACTAAGGCGATTATCCCCGTACACCTTTTTGGGCAATCTGTCAATATGTCTGAGGTGGTAAATTTCGCTCGTTCCCATAATTTATTGGTGATTGAGGATTGCGCTCAGGCAACGGGAGCAGAATGGCATGGGCAGAAAGTGGGGAGTATCGGCGATATTGGCTGTTTTAGCTTCTTTCCCACCAAAAATTTAGGCGGTTGTGGCGATGGTGGCGCAATTACCACCAATAACCCCGAGTTAGCGGCACAAATTCGCATGATTAAAGAACACGGCAGCAAGGTGCGTTATCTCCATGAGGTAATTGGGGTGAATAGCCGCTTAGATGCCATTCAAGCGGTTATTTTGCAAATTAAGCTGAAATATCTCGATTTTTGGAATAATCAACGGATCGAGATTGCCCAACGTTATCGGGAATTACTGCAACCTTTGCCTAATATCACTTTACCCGCCGCTTTAGCCGGGGGTAAGCACGTTTGGAATCAGTACACAATCCTAACGGAAAATCGTGACCAAATGCGGGCGGCTTTGCAGGAAAAAGATGTCCTATCGATGGTGTATTATCCGATTCCCCTACATTTACAGCCGGTTTATCAGTATTTAGGCTATAAAAAAGGTGATTTACCCATGGCTGAATTGGCCAGTGAAAAAGTGTTATCTTTGCCTATGTTCCCCGATTTAAGCTGCGAGGAACAACAA
>NZ_JASJFG010000402.1:0-1140 GCF_030065375.1 Microcystis sp. M49636_WE2
AAGTTTAATCCGTAATACAGTAGATGATACTCTAGATGAATACTTTGGTGATCCGGATGAGGGAAAACAAGTTAAAGAATCTTTTAAAGAAAAGTTATTAGAAATCCAACAAAAAAGACTACAAGGAAGAGCGACTATTCCCGCAGCTGAGGTGGATAAAAGATATGGGATAGAACCTTAAATGAGCTATTCTGTTACTTTTGAACCAGAGTCGATAACTGATTTAGATTTGATCACAGATTTTAAGTAGCTGGTTATAATTAAATTAAAAATGGATTTTAGGTTCGATCCCCCCTGCCCCCCTTGATAAGGGGGGTGCCGATAGGCGGGGGGATCCCCCCTTGATAAGGGGGGTGCCGATAGGCGGGGGGATCTGAAAGTTTTTAATACCTACCTACTTATCAGACTGAGGATTCTTAATAAAATTAAATGGTTAGCCATCAACTTTGAACAGATAACCCCCCTTCCTCTTACGAGAGAATGGTCAGGGTTTTACAAATTAAGAGTAGGAGATTATCGGGTTATTTATGAATTTGATCGAGAGAGTAGGATAATTATTATTATTAGAGTAGGTCATAGAAGTGAAGTTTATGACTAAATACTTACTAAAATAATTGGGATCAGCAATAAGCTAATACCCATTTTAAACGCCTATCCTTAGAATAGCGAGATTATTTTCTAGTAAAAATTGCCAAAAATAGCCCAATTATTGACAAAATTATGGCAGCATAAATCGAGCGGTAGCCCTGATTAATTACGGCACGGCATATAATAAAAAACGGTCTCCCTAAACCAGTTGCTAAAATCGCCGCCATGGACAGTCAATTACTCGATAAACTCGGACAATTACAAAACCTCTTAAAAACCAGCGAAAAAGCGCTGATTGCCTATTCTGGGGGCGTGGATAGCACCCTAGTGGCAAAAGTGGCCTATGATTTGCTAGGGAGTCAAGCATTGGCAATTACGGCGGTTTCCCCCTCCCTACTGCCGGAAGAATTGGAAGAAGCGATCGCTCAGGCCGATTATATCGGTATTCGGCATGAATTGGTGGAAACCGAGGAAATGAATAACCCCAATTACACCAGTAATCCCGTTAATCGCTGTTATTTCTGCAAAAGTGAGCTACACGACACCCTTAAA
>NZ_JASJFG010000212.1:0-2762 GCF_030065375.1 Microcystis sp. M49636_WE2
ATACATCCACCTCTACCCCGATTTTAATGGCATCGATGCCGATAATTGCCGCACTCCAAACCCTTGCTAACATTTTGGCTCAAGTAAAAATAAAGTGAGTTCTTAGGAAAATGAAACAGGATGTTAGGCTAGTTTTCCGCATAAAAATGATTTTATCTGGGAATTTACCCTGAAAATCAGCCTATTTCTCGGTATAAACTAGCCAGAAAAGCTGAGAGCTTAATGGTATAGTTGAAAAAAAAAGCAATTTGTCTATGAGCGAGACTATTTTTAGCAAAATTATCCGGAAAGAAATTCCCGCCTCGATCGTCTATGAAGATGATCTGGTTCTCGCTTTTCGAGATGTTAATCCCCAAGCACCCACCCATATCCTCATTATCCCCAAAAAACCGATTCCGAAACTAGAGGAAGCCAGCGACAGCGATCAAGATTTATTGGGACATTTGTTACTAACTGTTAAAAAGGTGGCCGCCGAAGCTAAATTAAGTCAAGGTTATCGAGTAGTGATCAATAATGGGGAACATGGAGGTCAAACCGTCGATCATCTTCATGTCCATCTTTTGGGCGATCGCCCAATGGACTGGCCTCCGGGTTAAACCCTCTTATTTTCCCGCATTTTTGGGGAATTATAGAGCTAGAAGCGTTTTTTTCCTGAGTCGGTCTTCTCGATGTTAAACCCATGAATAGGTCTCTTTCTGCGATCGCTTTGTCCAGCACCCTGCTGTTATTTCCCTTCACCCCCACGACTCTCGCTCAATCGCAATGCTTTCTACCAGAATGTTTTCTACTATGCTTTCTCCAAAGAGCAGATGGACAACACATAGATCTTAGTCGTCTCTGTGGCAGTTCATCTAGAAATAGGAAAAATTCCCCGCAAGTTTATCAGCTACCGATTCAACGCCGGGTTAAAGGCATTCCCACGGTGATGGTAGTTTTTAATCACCGTCACTCCTATGAAATGCTTTTTGATACAGGTGCTAGTGGCATCGTCCTCACCGATGCCATGGCGAAAGCGATGAAAGTCAAACGGGAAAGGAAAGTAATCAATAATACCGCCGGCGGTGTCGTTACTGGTTATCTTGGTCGCATTAATTTTGTTAAAGCTGGCGAGATGACTTTATATAATCAGATTGTTAATATTTCTCCCCAAATGAAAGGGTTAGGACTCTTGGGACAAACCTTTTTTGGTTCCTATGATGTCACGATCAAAAAAGATGTGATTGAATTACGTTATCGTTGATAAGTAGCTGGTTATAATTAAATTAAAAATGGATTTTAGGTTCGATCCCCCCTGCCCCCCTTGATAAGGGGGGTACCGATAGGCGGGGGGATCCCCCCTGCCCCCCTTGATAAGGGGGGTGCCTGAAAACTTTTAACACCTACCTACTTAGTCTCATGGGAAAAATGCTCGCTTTCCTGACTTTAATCTAAAGTTCCTCGCTGTATTTGCTCCCGTTCGATCGCTTCAAATAGGGCCTGGAAGTTGCCTTCTCCAAAACCTCTAGCGGCATGACGGCGCTCGATTAATTCAAAAAAGAAAGTCGGCTGGGAAAAAATTGGTTTAGTGAAAATTTGCAGTAAAGTCGGCTTTTCCGGGAGGGAATAACTATTTTGTTCAAAATCGATGAGAATTTCCCTTTTTTTTATTTCTGACCATTCCCAATCAGCAATATTAAAATCTTTTTTTTGATAGTTAATTTGTTGATAATAACTGTCTGGAACTGATAAAAACTCTACCTTTTTTTCTTTTAATTTTTGAGTTAAGTTTACAATGTTTTCTGTTTTTAAAGCAATGTGTTGAATGCCAGATTTTTGATTAATATCTAAAAATTCTTGAATTTGAGAACTGTTACTATCTGGTTCATTAATCGGTAATTTTAATTCAGTTTCGGGGTAAACAAGCACCTGAGAATAAAGACCAGAACGGTCCGTTTTAATAGTAAAAGCTTGCCTTTTTTTAAAGCCTAAATTTTCCTCATACCAATTGGCTGTTAACTCTAAATTCCCTTGAAAAACATTTAAAACTAAATGATCAATTGCCAGAATATCCTGATTATATTGTTCCCTACTATCGTATTGAATCAGATTAGGATCGGCTAAAATTGGCGTGATTCCCTGTCTTTCAATTAACGTATGTTTGAGATCAGCAATGCTAGAGATTTGACAGCTTTTTATCTTACCCCTAGCTAAAACAGTTTCCTCAATAAAAATGTCCTGTTTAATTTTCCTAGCTAAACTGTCTAAATCCTCCACTTGAAAAGCTACGTCCGCCACCCCTTCAGGATATTTACTTAAAAATTCCGCCACGGGACTAAGGGAATTTAAGGGAGAAGATAAGATAAAAATAATCTGTTTAGTTTTATCTTTTTGGATGCCATTGCCGACTATTTCCGTGTGTGTGTGGAGATTAACTAAACTTGCGATCGCCTGAAAATCCATCACCCCCACAAACCAATCCCGCCATTTTTTGGCCGATTCTACATAAAAATGAATATGATCAACAAACATAGATAAAGTCAAAAAAAGGGTGTTTTTCAGTGAGCAGTAAACAGTGAAAATAAAACTCCGAACTTGCCACTTAATGCTATTCACTGATAACTGATAACTGATAACTGAAAAAGCTGATGACTAAAAAAAGAGATGACTATCGGGTTGAATATTAATTTCCATGGGGACAGCTTGGGGTTCAGCATTCATGGCAAAATAGATAGCATCGGCGGCAGTTTGAGCGGTTAACATTTTATTGCGATCAACTTTTAAGC
>NZ_JASJFG010000559.1:0-3530 GCF_030065375.1 Microcystis sp. M49636_WE2
TCACATCGAGAATTGTTTTATCGGTCCCTATAGCAGTGTGGCTAATGGAGTAAAATTAATCGATGCCGACATAGAACACAGTGTAATTCTCAAAGATGCCACGATTATTGGCATTCATCAGCGCATAGTTGATAGTGTGATTGGACGACGGGCAAAATTAGAAATCGCACCCCAACGTCCAAAAGCTTTACGCTTTATGATTGGGGATGATTCCCATGTGGAATTAGTTTAGTTATCGGGGATTAACTGCTTGTTTAATTAGGGTCTGCTGAAAAAGTTTTTCCTGGAGGCCGGGTGTGGGGTGTAGGGTGTAGGGTGTAGGGTTTTACCGATTTTCAGGGGTTCAATGACCTAATTTTCAGGGAAAAAGTATCTGAATTTTCCTCCCAATCACTGCAATCGCTGGCACTTTTTGATGGGAAAAAAGTCTAAAAGCCTTATCCAACAAGGTTTTTAGATTTATTCAGCCAACCCTAACTATGTTATAATCAAGAGTCTGACCTATTTTACCGTTCTAGAACTATGACGCAACAGTATCGCATTACCCTACTACCCGGCGATGGCATCGGGCCGGAAATCCTCGCTGTCACCGTAGAGATACTGAAAGTCATCGCTAAAAAATTTGACCTCCAGTTTGACTTCCAAACCGCTTTAATTGGAGGGGCAGCCATTGATGAAACCGGCAGTCCCCTCCCCGAAGCAACCCTGAGCGCCTGTAAAAATAGTGATGCTGTTCTCCTGGCCGCTATCGGGGGTTATAAATGGGATAATTTACCCCGGCAGCAAAGGCCAGAAACGGGATTATTAGGCTTAAGATCTGGTTTAGGTCTTTTTGCTAATTTGCGTCCTGCCACCATTTTTCCGCAATTAATCGACGCTTCTAGTCTCAAACGGGAGATTATCGAGGGAGTGGATATCATGGTCGTCCGGGAATTGACCGGGGGTGTCTATTTCGGTCAACCGAAGGGGATTTTTGAGACAGAAACGGGAGAAAAATGCGGTGTAAATACCATGGTTTACTTGGAATCGGAGGTGGACCGCATCGCTAAGGTAGCCTTTGAAATTGCCCAAAAACGCGGCAAGAAACTCTGTTCCGTCGATAAAGCTAATGTTCTTGATGTTTCCCAACTCTGGCGCGACCGGGTGACGAAAATGGCCGCTAATTATCCCGATGTGGAACTGTCTCATCTCTACGTCGATAACGCAGCCATGCAGTTAGTCCGGGCCCCCAAACAATTTGATACTATCGTCACGGGCAATTTATTCGGTGATATTCTCTCCGATGAAGCGGCCATGTTAACCGGTAGTATCGGAATGTTACCCTCCGCTAGTTTAGGGACTGCTGGGGTGGGAGTTTTTGAACCCGTCCACGGTTCGGCCCCGGATATCGCCGGCCAAGATAAAGCCAATCCGATCGCCCAGATTCTCAGTGCTGCTATGATGTTAAAATATGGGCTAAATCAGCCTTTAGCGGCAGCATCGCTGGAAAAAGCCGTAGAAAAAGTCTTAGACCTCGGTTATCGTACTGGAGATATTTTCTCAGAAGGTATGACCTTAGTGGGATGCCAAGCTATGGGCCAGGCCATCCTGAAAGTTTTAGAATTCTAACAAAAGTGACAAATTCCGAAATCGTCATATACCATTGATTTAATAAATACGTCAATTTAATCGTGGGGAGACGAGTGAGATGGTGGCCCTATCCGAGAAAACAGAACAACAGCGTGTCGATATGGAAATCCCAATTTTGTTAGATCCTACTGTCTTACGGGCAGCCAGACGCATTTATCGCATCTACTGTACCCTCAATAGCAGAGTTAGTAAACGTCCTTTCGGTGTCGCTATTAACCGCGACAATCATCGCGGCCAATTGATTTTTAACAATAAACCGATTCTTCTCCCCGGGGAATGTTTCGTCCCGATTAAGCAAATCGAATCAGAAGCCTATTAATTTTTGTGAAGATTTGCCCCGAATATCTTGCCAAACGTCAGCTAATACCCACTGACGTAATTTTTTTTTCTAACATAGGGTTTGCTGAATAAATCTAAAAACATTGTTCGATAAGACTTTTAGACCTTTTTGAAATCCAAAAGTACCGGCCATTGGAGTAATGGGGGGGAAAATTCCTGGACTTTTTCCCTGAAAATCGGTAAAACCCTACACCCCACACCCCACACCCAAGACAAACTTTTTGCCGCAAACCCTAATATAAAAAGATGTTCGGGAATAATCTTAACTCTACCCTAATCCAAGACCTCGATCGCCTAGAAAATCGTCTTCGGGAAATTCCCCTCGAACCGGGGGTGTACTTCCTGCGCGACCAAAATGGCGAAATTCTCTACATCGGTAAATCCAAAAAACTCCGGTCTAGAGTCCGTTCCTATTTTCGTCCCAGTCAACCCCTCAGTCCCCGCATTGCTTTGATGGTGCGACAGGTGACAGAAATTGAATTTATCGTCACCGACACGGAAGCAGAATCCTTGGCCCTGGAAGCTAATCTAATTAAACAACATCAGCCCCATTTTAATACTCTCCTCAAGGACGATAAAAAATATCCATACATTTGTATTACTTGGTCGGAAACCTACCCGCGCATTTTTATCACCCGCAAACGTAGCATAAATAACCAAAAAGACCGTTATTATGGTCCCTACGTCGATACTAGGCTGCTGCGCCACACTTTACACCTAATTAAACGCACTTTTCCCCTGCGTCAACGTCCCCAACCTCTTTTTAAAGACCGTCCCTGTTTAAATTATGATATCGGTCGTTGTCCGGGGGTTTGTCAAAAATTAATTAGTCCCCAAGATTATCGGGAAACCTTGCAGAAAGTGGCGATGATTTTTCAGGGAAGAACGGGAGAATTATTAGAGAAATTAGCGACAAAGATGCTAGAAGCGTCGGAAAACCTAGATTTTGAACAAGCGGCCACGATTAGGGATCAAATTCGCGGATTACAGGCCCTTAATACCGATCAAAAAGTCTCTTTACCTGATGATACCGTATCCCGGGACGCGATCGCTTTAGCTAAGGACGAGCAGCATTGTTGCATACAATTATTCCAAGTGCGTTCTGGTCGTTTGGTGGGACGTTTGGGATTTTTTGCCGATAGTCAGTCAGCAAACGAGGGAGAAATCCTGCAAAAAGTCCTAGAAGAACATTATTTATCGGTGGAAGGGGTGGAAATTCCTAGCGAAATCCTGTTACCCTGCGAATTACCGGAAGGTGAGGTGTTAGCGGGGTGGTTAAGGGAAAAAAAGGGTCGCAAAGTCGAGTTAACTGTCCCCCAACGGCAAAGTAAAGCGGATTTATTAGCTATGGTGGAGAAAAACGCTCTTTATGAGTTAGAAAAGACGAAAAGAAGCGCCGACCGAGATTTACAGTCTTTGCAGGATTTAGCGGTAATTCTCGATTTACCGGCACTACCCCACCGCATCGAGGGTTATGATATTTCTCATATTCAGGGTTCTAATGCAGTCGCGTCGGGAGTGGTGTTTATCGATGGGGTGGCCGCTAATCAACATTATCGTCA
>NZ_JASJFG010000481.1:0-4144 GCF_030065375.1 Microcystis sp. M49636_WE2
AGTAGGAGCAATGAAAGATACAGGCGAGCCATTTAAATTTAGTAATTTTGGTGGTAAATATGCAACTCAAGGGATTCTCGCTCCAGGAGAGAATATTTTAGGCGCTCAACCCGGAACCGATGACCCCATCCGCAAAAAAGGGACTAGCTGCGCGGCTCCCATTGTGACAGGAACAGCCGCTTTATTGATGAGTTTACAATTAGAACAGGGTTTATCTCCCGATGCAGAAGCAGTAAGAGCCGCCTTGATTAATAGTGCCATCCCCTGCGATCCTAATGAAGTAGAAGAACCAGAACGCTGTTTATTAGGAAAAATCAATATTGCGGGTGCTTACGAATTAATTACCGGACAAAAATTATCAAGCTTACCCAGTTCAATAACAGAAAACGCCATCACCTCACCTATACTCAGTGGCAAATACATTTTAGATCCACAACCTATAGCAACGGGAAGTTTTAAAATCTATAAAGCTGTTGATGCAACTAACCCCGGCGTAAATCTTGCTATTAAGGTATATCAACTAAATCTGGAGGAACAACTAGCAACTGGTAATAAAACTTTTTTCAAATCCTTGAGTAAGGAGATGGCAAATGAAGCCTTAAAGAGAGAAATACAAGCTCTCACAGAGTTAAAACATCCTAGAATTATCAAACTGCTTGATTATGGTGTTGATGAACATACAGATAATGAGTTTTTGGTGCTTGAATGGATGGACTGGAATTTAGAAGATTATCTTCAAGTTTATCCCTATAAAGATTGGCATGACTTTTATATAAATATTGCCTTACCGATTCTTGAAGGTCTGGAATTTTGTCACCGTCATCACTATATCCACAGAGACATTCATCCGACAAATATTCTTATTGACAATCAAAGTAATGTCAAGCTTGCTGATTTTAACGTTTCCACGAAAATTGACAATAACGATAATAGTAATATTACCTTAGTCTCTCTGTTGAAACCTGGGCGAGGTATTTATGTTCCTCCTGAACCGGGTAATGGGCTAAACAGCTATGATAGAGATGTGTTTGCCTTTGGCATTTTAGTGTTAGATTGTTTAACTGATGTTGAATTGTCTAATTATGAAGATGTTTTAGCTGCACTACAAAAACTTGATGCACCACTACCCATTAAAAATTTAATTGCAGCGACAATTGCCCTTGATCCCGAAAAAAGACCGGCTACAGCCAAAGTTCTTTTAAGAGAATTACAAGCAATTGAAAACCTAGAACAGCTTAAAAAGCCCTTAGTCAAGGAATCTGAAATAAAACTCAATTCCCATCTGGTTAGTGGAAACACAAATCTTAATCAAGTATCATCAAATATCGCTGTCACAACTCCTGTTTCTGCAAACTTGATCAATGCTAGTCAAGCAAGCATTACTCCTAGTCAACGGTCAAACCTCGTTTATGTGTTAGGAACTTTAGGTTATGATTTCGGCACAGAAGCGCGTCGGGACACCTTTAAACAGTTAATGCCAACCATCACGATCGATAATCTTGAATTACCTCCCAATCCCTACGATGCGCGGCAAATGGTAGATTATTTAGAAAGTAATTTATCAGAAACTAAGTCTTTAATTTGGACAGTCAATTTAGAACTAACTCCCATCTATGCAATTAAACCCGTGGGAGCTTTTGCCGCCGATGTTTATCAAGTCATGCAATATATGTTGGCGGGTCAAATATTACCAGAATCCGACGAAGATTATGTCGAAAGGGTGAGTATTCCCGGTATCCTGACTGAGGAAACAGTCAAACTGTTTTCTGGTCAAATTGTTCCCGTCATCAAGGTTAATAGTCCGCGAGGAATGTATGGCTGGAAAATTAATACTTTGATTGAATCAGCGATAGAAACTGTTAGTACAGAACATGAAATCGCCGATGAAGCGAGGATGCGGCGTTCTCTAACCAGTTTCTTAAATCGCATTTATTATGACTTACGCAACGTCGGACAAATCGCCCGGGATCGCGCTTTAAATTTTGCGGCTACTAACGCTTTTCAAGCCGTACAAACCTTCTCCCAAGCAGTAGCAATGGGAATGGAATTACACAGTATTGAAGTGGAAAAAAGCCCTTTTTGTCGCTATGGTAGTGAATGTTGGGATGTGAAATTAAAATTCTTTGATCCCGAAAATGGTCTGCGGGCCAAACGAGTTTTTCGCTTTACGATTGATGTCAGCGATCGCACACCTGTAACTTTAGGTAAAGTGCGTTCTTGGGCTGTTTCTAAATAGCCTGAGTCTGCTAAGTAAGTAGTTATAATTAAATTGAAGATAGATTTTGCCTCTGATCCCCCCTGCCCCCCTTAATAAGGGGGGTGCCGATAGGCGGGGGGATCCCCCCTGCTCCCCTTAATAAGGGGGGTGCCGATAGGCGGGGGGATCCCCCCTGCCCTACTTGATAAGGGGGGGATCTGACAACTTTTAACACCTACCTACTTAAGTACCTAAGCAAAGAATGATTAATCAATAAGGCCAGGGTTAACTTGTCAAAATTCTACCAAATGTACTTAGCAAAAATGTCGATCAAATTCAATTATAATTAACTTCTTATTCAAAATTTTAGTTAATTATGCGTTACAAACTTTTAGGTAATAGTGGTCTGCGAGTTTCCGAACTATGTCTAGGAACGATGACATTCGGGGAAGATTGGGGTTGGGGGTCGGATAAAGAGGAAAGTCGGGCGGTTTTTCAGGCTTTTGCGGAAGCGGGCGGCAATTTTCTCGATACGGCCAATATCTACACAAACGGAACCAGTGAAACATTAGTGGGGGAATTTGTCAAGGGCGATCGAGAAAAATGGGTAATCGCCACGAAATATTCTCTCAACACCCGCCCCGGCGATGTCAATGCTTGCGGAAATCATCGAAAAAACCTCTTTCAAGCGGTAGAAGCTAGTTTAAAGCGTTTAGGTACTGATTACATCGATTTACTCTGGCTTCATATTTGGGACTCTCTCACTCCTATCGAGGAAGTGATGCGTGCTTTCGATGATTTGGTCAGGATGGGAAAAGTGCTTTATATCGGCATTTCTGACAGTCCTGCTTGGATTGTCTCCCAAGCAAACACCCTGGCCACCCTACGGGGATGGACACCCTTTATCGGACTACAAATAGAATATTCTCTCAAGGAACGCACCCCCGAACGGGAATTATTGCCTATGGCCAAAGCATTAAACATCGGGGTGACAGCTTGGAGTCCCCTGGGAGGAGGAGTTTTAACGGGAAAATATAATCAACCCCACCCCGTCGATGGTCGTTTAAGCATGACCGACCAACCTTTTCAAATTTTTGATCGCGATCTGAAAATTGCCGAGACTGTCCTGGAGATTGCCAGAGAAATCGGGAAATCACCGGCACAAGTGGCGTTAAATTGGCTCAGAAATCGCCCTAACCCCATAATTCCTATCATTGGCGCTCGAAAATTGTCCCAATTGCAGGATAATCTCGCCTGTGTGGACTTTAACCTGACTGGGGAACAGCTGCAACGACTCGATAATATCAGTGCCATTTCCCTCGGTTTTCCCCACGAACTTTTAGC
Source organism: Microcystis sp. M49636_WE2 (assembly GCF_030065375.1). NCBI lineage: Bacteria > Bacillati > Cyanobacteriota > Cyanophyceae > Chroococcales > Microcystaceae > Microcystis > Microcystis sp. M49636_WE2. Next base: position 3,542 of record NZ_JASJFG010000481.1, read on the forward strand.
CAGTCAATTTGTTCGCGATATCCTATTAGGAGGAGTAGCTGCACAATTGGATCGATGATGGAAGTTTTTGTTTATGGAACCCTGAAACCCAGGGAGAGTAACTATGCTGCCTACTGTGCAGGAAAAGTGATCAACTCTAGAACCGTCTACACAAGGGGGCATTTATACCATCTTACCGCCCTCGGTTATCCCGGACTGACCGAGGGGGAGGGCTGGGTGAAGGGAATTTTATTGACTTTTAACGCAGGTTATGATATTGGGCTTTTGGATGGTTTGGAAGATTATCAACCCGGCAGAGCTGCAGAAGAAAACGAGTATCAGCGTCGCAGAATCCCTATTTATAATCTAGAGCGAGAATTGATCGGCGAAGCCTGGGGATATGTGATGACACCAGCAAAAATAGCTTTTCATGGCGGTGTTTGGCTGCCTTCCGGTTGGTGGACCAGTAGCGATCGAGAATAGGGATGAGGGGGCCGATTCTGTTAAGATATACAAATTAAAAGCTTAATCGTGAAAAAATTATGTATCTACTCCTAGAAGTGGCCCGTGGCAAATTCCCCGTTTATTTCGTGGCAGTTTATGTGGTCGGTTTTCTGGCTGCTG